>JAUHZW010000259.1 GCA_030425745.1 Actinomycetes bacterium | reverse complement strand
TTCGCCGATGCGGTCCTGGTGCTGGTCGGCCTGCTGATCCTGCAGGTGCCGCTCGCCCCGGCGCTGGCCGCCCTGGTCTTCCTCGGCGCCTTCATCCCCGTCATCGGTGCCCCGATCGCCACGTTCTTCGCGGCCATCGTCGCGCTCGCCGAGCGCGGCCCCATCGTGGCACTGCTGGTCATCGCGCTGACCGTCGTGGTCGGCTCCTTCGACGGCGACGTGCTGCAGCCGCTGGTCATGGGCAAGGCGGTCAGCCTGCACCCGCTCGCCATCGTGTTCGCCATCGCCGCCGGCGGCATCACGCTCGGCATCGTCGGCGCCCTGATCGCCGTGCCCATCGCCGGCGCAATCTACAAGGTGGCGAAGTACCTCACCGGGAGGGATCCGGACAATCCCTATCCCGGGCCGCCACCCAGCCTTCCCCCGGCCGCCGCGGCGTCCTGATCTCAGTCGATGACCACGTGACACCCGGTCACGTGGTCATCGACGAGCCCACAGGCCTGCATCGCCGCGTACATCGTCGTCGGGCCCACGAACACGAAGCCGTTCGCCTTCAGTTCCCTGCTCAGTGCCGTTGACTCGTCGGTCGTGGTCGGGACGTCGGCCATGGCACGGGGACGCTCGCTGGCCGGTGGTCGATGACCCCAGAACAACGCGTCCAGCGAGCCCCCTCGAGCCCGCAGGTCCACCAGGGCTCGCGCATTGGTGATGGTCGCCTCGATCTTGCGCCGGTTCCGCACGATGCCGGCATCGGCCATCAGCCGCGCGACATCCTCCTCGTCGAAGGCGGCCACCACGGCCGGCTGGAACCCTGCGAAGGCCGCCCGGAAGTTCTCCCGCTTGCGCAGGATCGTCAGCCACGACAGTCCGGACTGGAAGGCCTCCAGACTGATCCGCTCGAACAGTGCGACGTCTCCGTGAACGGGGCGCCCCCACTCAGAGTCGTGGTAGTCCCGGTAGTCGTCGGAGCCCGCGCTCCAGCCGCACCGAGCCCGACCATCCGGCCCGACCTCGAGATCCACGTGCGATCAGCTCTGGCAGGACGGCGCCGCAGCGAAGGCGGGAGCGAACTCGGCCTGCGCCTGGTCCGACGCCTGCTGCACGGCGGTCAACAGCTCCTGACCGGCTGTCACAGCATCCGCTCCCGAGGTGATGACCTCTCCGGCCTTGCCGATCCCGTCCAGGAAGCCGTCGGCGGACAGCATGGCGTCCAGCCGGGTCGTGACCTCGTCGACCGAGGCCTGCGCCCGTTGGGCCGGCTCGGCGACCCCGAGGACCCAGTCATTCGCCTGCGCGGGGTCGACCGGGGCCTGCGTCAGCAGCATCCCGAGGTCATTGGCCGCGGAGCCGATCGCCAGCACCTGCCAGCGGATCTGCTGGTCCAGCTGGTCGAGTACCGAGGTGTCGGTGCCGAACTCCCAGTCCAGATTGCTCCCCAGGCCCGTGACGGCATCGGTGAGCGTCTGTCGCGATCGGCAGAACTCGTCGGCCCACTCGATCTGGAGCTCCTCCATGGTCGGGCCTGTCGGCGACGGTGCGGGAGCATCACCACCGGTGGTGGTGGCATCGCCGTCAGGTGAGGGCGCAACGCCCAGATCGGCGGCCAGCGTCTGCTCAGCGGGGGCCTCGCCGGTCGACGAGCGCACCCAGAGGATCACTCCGCCGATGATGATCAGCACACCGGCGACGATCCCGAGGGCGACCCAGCCTCGGCGATCCACTACGGGATCTCCGACTGGGCACCCCAGAGGTTGATGTCACCCTCGACCGCGTATTCGTCGATCGCCGCGAGCTCGTCATCGGTGAAGGTCAGGTTGTCGA
Source organism: Actinomycetes bacterium (assembly GCA_030425745.1). Taxonomy (GTDB): domain Bacteria; phylum Actinomycetota; class Actinomycetes; order S36-B12; family S36-B12; genus UBA10649. The sequence continues at coordinate 1,286 of JAUHZW010000259.1, read as the reverse complement.
CGGCGGCTGCCGTCTCACGCAGCTGAGCCGCACTGCTGGCTCCCAGCAGGGTGGAGGTCACGCGACGGTCGCGCAGGGTCCACGCGACCGCCATCTGGGCGAGCGACTGGCCGCGCTCGGCGGCGATCGCCGCGAGGGCGCGGATGCGGTCGATGTTCTCGTCCGAGAGGTGGCTCTCGAACAGCGACTTGCCCTCCGTGGCGCGAGACCCGGCCGGCACACCGCTGAGGTAGCGGTCGGTCAGCAGGCCCTGGGCCAGAGGACTGAAGGTGATGGCTCCGGCACCGATCTCCTCGAGCGCGTCGAGCAGGCCGGATTCGATCCAGCGGTTGAGCATCGAATACGAGGGCTGGTGGATGAGCAGCGGCGTACCCATTTCGGACAGGATCCGCGCCGCCTCGAGCGTGCGACTGGGCGAGTACGACGAGATGCCTACATAGAGCGCCTTGCCCTGCTGGACGGCCGAGTGCAGGGCGCCCATGGACTCCTCGACGGGCGTGTCCGGATCGGGTCGGTGGTGGTAGAAGATGTCGACGTAGTCCAGGCCCAGCCGGTCCAGGCTCTGGTCGAGGCTCGCGAGGATGTACTTGCGCGAGCCGAGGTCGCCGTAGGGCCCGGGCCACATGTCCCAGCCGGCCTTGCTGGAGATGACCAGCTCGTCGCGCAGGTGTGAGAAGTCCTCCTTCAGGATCCGCCCGGCATTGATCTCCGCCGAGCCGTAGGGCGGCCCGTAGTTGTTGGCGAGGTCGAAGTGGGTGATCCCGAGGTCGAACGCGGTGCGCATGATCTCGCGCTGGTTCTCAAGGGGCTTGTCGTCACCGAAGTTGTGCCAGAAGCCGAGCGAGACCGCGGGCAGTTGCAGCCCACGCCGCCCGCACCGGCGATAGGGCATGCGGCCGTCATAGCGGTCAGGGTCGGGCACGTACTGGTCGAGGATTCCCATACCGCGATTCTGTCACCCAGCGGGCCTCAGGTGCTCCACGACTGCAGGACTCGCTGGTACTGGGCCCGCTCGAACGCCGACGGGTTGGCTGCGGTGTGCCCGGCCACGCTGCCCTGCAGTTGGCGCACGGACGAGTACTCGTGGTCGATCATCCAGTCGCGCAGCTCCTGCAGCATCTCCCGGGCACGGTCAGGCCCCTCGCGGAGCACCTCCGACGTGGTCATGGCGACATCGGCCCCGGCGAGCAGCGCCTTCGCCATGGCTTTTCCGCTGTGCACGCCGGACGTCACCGCCATGGAGGTGTGTGGGATGAGCGGGCGCAGGATCGCGGTCCACCGCAGCG
>JAUHZW010000258.1 GCA_030425745.1 Actinomycetes bacterium | reverse complement strand
TCGGCCAGCGGGAACATCGCAGCGATCTCGGCCGGGCTGATCTCCTCGACCTCGAGGCCGACGTGGCGATTGAACGCCGCCACCCTCCGGTACTCCTCCAGCCGCCCCTCATCGGCCGCCACCTCGATGAAGCCCACCGGCCGGAATCCGGTCGACTGACCGGTCTCCGTCTCCAGCCGCGAGTACAGGTCGCGGGTGTACTGCCGCATCTGCATCGACGTCTCGGACAGCGAGCCGAAGCAGGTCATGAGCCCCGCTGCGTGCCACGTGGTGCCGGAGGTCAGCCGGTCACGTTCAAGGAGGACGACGTCCGTCCACCCCAGATGACCCAGGTGATAGGCGATGGACGTGCCGATGACGCCACCGCCGATGATCACCACTCGTGCCCGCGTGGGCAGCCCTCGCCCCGACTCAGCCATCGTCACCGGATCAGCGTAGTGGGGCGTGTGACTGCCATGGATGTCGCGACGACTGCGCGAGGATGGCGCCATGTCCGAGGAAACAGGCGGCCGCAAGGCGGAGGTCCGGGCCAAACTCCGCAATCCCAGCTACGAGATCTTCATGGGGTTGCTGTCGATCCTGTCGATCGTCAACCTCGTGCTGGCCATCATCCTCGAGAACCCGACGCTCTCGGCCGTGCTGGACCTGGTGAACCTCGTCCTCGTCGTGTTCTTCGCGATGGACTTCATCATCCGCTTCCTGACGGCACCGTCGAAGACCCAGTACTTCTTCCGGGAGTACGGCTGGGCGGATCTGCTGTCCAGCCTGCCCTTCTCCCAGACGAACATCCTGCGACTGTTCCGGCTCATCAAGGTCTACCGGCTGCTGCGGGACTATGGGCTGAAGCAGATCGGCCGTGCGCTCATCACCGATCGTGCCGACAGTGCACTGTTCACGCTGCTCTTCGTGTCGATCCTGATGCTGGAGTTCGGCAGCCTCGGGATGCTCGCCATCGAGGCGCCGGCTGAGGGCGCCAACATCGTCGACGCCAACGATGCCCTCTGGTACATGATCGTGACGATGTCGACGGTCGGGTACGGCGACCAGTACCCGGTCACCACGGCAGGCCGCGTGCTCGGCGGCGTCGTCATCCTCGTCGGCGTCGGCATCTTCGGCACCCTCACCGGCTATCTGGCGAACTTCTTCCTGTCTCCGAAGAAGGAACCCGAGGTGCAGGCGCCCGATGACATCGCGGCCCAAATGGCAGCCTTGAAGCGCCTCAGCGCCCAGCAGCAGCAGGCGATCGCCGATCTGGAGACCCTCCTCCAGGACCGCAAACCCTGATCAGTCCATAGCCGGGCGTCACACCGCAGGTCGGGAATGACGCCCAGCTGTGGACTGCCCTGCCAAAAGTCCGGCACAGGGGCGCCAGCAGGCGTAGCGTTCGTCGGCATGACCACCGCCGTCAATGACTATCCGACCCCGCCGTCCTACGCACGGGTGCTGTTCGGCCTCAATGCCCTGCTCGCCCTGTTCGGCGTCGCGATGTCCTTCACACTGAACATCAGCGGCTACTACGTCGACAAGATGGACCTCGAGAAGCCGACCATCCTCGGCAACACGGTGGCCGGAACCGACACGCCATTGGAGCGGTTCCTCGACTGGACGACCTACTTCACGATCCTGAGCAACATCGTGGTGCTCGTGGTCATGGCCCTGCTGTTCTTCCGCCCCCAGCTCTTCGTGCGCACCGACCGGGTCAGCGCCATCTGGCGGGCGATCCGCCTGGACTCCCTGCTGATGATCATCATCACCGGCGTGGTCTACAACGCCCTGCTCGCCACCGGTGGCAAGGAGGGCTGGGACCTCGTCAGCAACTTCGTCATCCATGTGGCGAACCCGATCCTCGTGCCGCTGGTCTGGCTGGTCGCCGGCCCCCGCGGACTGATCAAGCAGAGCACCATCTACGCCGCGCTCATCCTGCCCATCGGCTGGGCCGTGTACGCCCTGATCCGCGGCCAGTTCGTCGGCGCTTACCCCTACCCGTTCCTGGATGTCTCCACCAACGGATGGGCGTCGGTCATCACCTTCATCGTCGTGATTGCGATCATCGCGATCATCCTCGGTTACGTGCTCATGGGCATCGATCGCGTGCTGCGGCGCGTCCAGCGCAACAGCGGAGACGCAGCATGACCCGCACCGCCATCATCACCGGCGGCGGCCGGGGAATCGGAGCGGCCATCGCCCGCCGGTTCACGAACGACGGCATGGCGGTGGCCGTGATCGACCTTGATGAGACCGGTGCCCGCGAGACCGTGGCCGCCATCGTGAGCAGTGGGGGACGGGCGATCGCCATCACCGCCGATGTGACCGATGAGCAGCAGGTGGCCGATGCCGTCACGCGCACCACGGCCGAGCTCGGCGCTCCGACCGTTCTGGTCAACAACGCCGGCATCCTGCGCGACAACCTGCTGTTCAAGATGACGCTGGATGACTGGGACTCCGTGATGAAGGTCCACCTGCGCGGGGCCTTCCTCATGACGCGCGCGGTCCAGTCGCACATGGTCGAGGCGAAGTGGGGGCGGGTGATCAGCCTCTCCAGCATCAGCGCCCTGGGCAACCGAGGGCAGGCCAACTACGCGGCGGTCAAGGCCGGCCTGCAGGGGTTCACCAAGACCGTGGCCATCGAACTCGGGCCGTTCGGGGTGACCGCCAACGCGATTGCCCCGGGCTTCATCGCCACCGACATGACGAAGGCGACGGCCGAGCGCATGGGCATGGACTTCGATGACTTCTGCGACGCGGTCGCCAAGGAGACACCGGTGCGCCGGGTCGGTGAGCCGGACGACATCGCCAACGTGGCGTCGTTCCTCGTGTCCGACGATGCGTCGTTCGTGTCCGGTCAGGTGCTCTACGTGGCCGGCGGCCCGACGGTCTAGTCGGATTCCCGCTCGTCGGAGGCATCGTCCGACACGTGCTCTGCGCGATGGGGCTTCCATGAGCGGCGAGGGGGCGACTCCGGAGCCATCTGCTCCTGCATCTGCGGCAGCAGCTCGTACCTCTTGCCGTACGTATCCAGCAGAGCGAGCAGCATCGCGACGACCGGGATCGCCAGGAACGCGCCCGCGACCCCGAAGAGCGCGGCGCCCAGCAGCACCGAACCGAATGCG
>JAUHZW010000257.1 GCA_030425745.1 Actinomycetes bacterium | reverse complement strand
CTGCCGCGACTGGTCGCGGGTGTGGTGGCGTGGGTGCCGGTGGATCAGTGGGCTCTTGCGACGAACCTGCTGGCTGCTCTCCTGGCCGCGCTCGTTGCGGGGCTGTCCTTCGCCGTCGTGCGGCGCTTCGGCCTCGGGTGGGTGTCGAGCGTGGTGATCGGCCTGCTGCCCGTCGTCGTCCCCGTGGTGGGATTCGAGGCGATCAACGCCCTCGGCTCGAGCTACATGCTTCTGCTCTACCTCTCGACTCTGGTGCTGGCCCTGCCGGTGCGCACGCACGAGGTCGGCTGGCGGATGACGCTCGCGGTGGCGATCCTGCTGCTGCTCACCACGCTGACGATCCCCACGGCCGGTGTCTTCTTGGCGCTGATCGCCGTGCAGGTGTTCCGCCGGTCGGTGCCGTGGCGGGCCGGTGCGGTGTGGGCCGTCGTCATCGTTCTTGGTCTCGTGGCGCAGTGGTTCACGGCGATGAACGCGGAGAAGCCCCGCGCGATCGCGGCGTCGGGCGAGTCGTTCTCGTCGTGGGTGAACTCGGTGCCCGAGACGATCCTGACCTTCTGGCCGGGACTGCGGCTGGACTCCTACGACTTCTTCGGGGTGTTCCCCGTGTCGCCGCTGCCGATCACGGGGGCGATCGTGGCGCTGGCCATCACGGTCGGTGGCCTGGTGCTCGTGCTTCGTGGTGGCGACGGGATGGTCGCGATCGGGCTGCTGATGCTGACCGGCATCGTCGTGGGGGCCGTGCCGACGATCATCGGGGGGAGCAACAACCGCTACTTCGTGGTGCCGCTGCTGCTGTGGGCGGCAGCAGCGATGGTGGCCCTGGATCCGCTGGCTCGGCGGTCACGGCCATGGATGGTCGCGATCGCCGTTGGAGTGGTGGTGCTGATCTGGTGGCCGGCGTTCCCGGCGAGCTGGTTCCGCACCATGCCGGCCCCGCCGTGGCAGGAGGAGGTGCTGCGGGTGGAGAACGCCTGCAAGGCCGATCCGGCGCTGCAGGAGCGGATCATCTTCAGCCCCTACTGGCCGCCGGACTGGGGTGACGCGCTGTCGGAGCCGACGCACCCGAACCTGCCGTGCACGGTGGTCGTGGGGAAGTGGCTGGGGTAGGTCTTTGCGGTTGACGGGACTGACCCAACGTGCGCACAATTGCGTTACAGGAGGGGTCATGGCAGCCGAAACCATCAACATGCGCACCGACACGGCGCGCAAGCTCAAGCTTCAGGCAGCGGCGGATCTCAGCGACCGCAGCCTGACCGCCTTCATCCTCTCGGCGGCCGACGCGGCTGCCGACGAGATCCTCGCCGACCATCAGAGCACCCAGATGACCGCGCAGTTCTTCGACGACTTCTTTGATGCCATGGCCCCTGCGCCGGCGCCCGCCCTGACGGATGCTGCGGAGCGTCTTCCTCGCGTGATCCGGCGTGGGTGACGCCAGTCCGCTGATCTCCGTCGCCTTCGACACGAGTGCGCACGACGCCACGTCGTTCTCCTGCGGTGCAGCTGACCTGGATGAGTGGCTTCGGAAGCATGCTGCCAATGCACGTGCTGCGCGCGTCGCACAGACGTTCGTCTGGATCGATGACGAGGCCGTCGTCGGTGCGTACTACTCGATTAGCGCGCACGCGGTGAGTCGCGCAGAAGCCCCAAGTCGGATCGGTCGCGGCGTGCTCGATCCCGTACCTGCGGCCCTCATCGCGAAGCTGGCGCTCGATCAACGCTTCCATGGGCAGGGGCTCGGCGCGGTCCTTGCGGCCGATGCCATCGTGCGCATCATCGAAGCTTCACACATGGGGCCGGCTGTTCGTGCGGTTGTCGTGGATGCCTCCACCGAGCGCGGACGTCGGCTGTACGAGCAGTTGGGATTCACCCCGGTTCGTGAGCACGCGAGTCGCATGATTGCTCGAGCCGAGACCCTCGAAGAGGGGGTGGCCACGCTCCTTCGTTGAGGTGGCTCGGGTCCGCGTGGCTCGAGGTTCATGATCGGAGCGAACCTGCGCGTCTATGGACATGCGAACGGGGCACCGGACTCGCCGTGGTGCGGGCTGGTGGGCCCGACACCGGAGTCCGATGCCCCGTTCGGCTGACTACTCGGCCAGCAGGGCGGCCGGGTCGACGTCCGGCGGCACGATGACAGCGTCGATCACGTGGACCACACCGTTGCTCGCGACGATGTCGGCCTGGACGACCGTCGCACCGTTGACGGTCACGCCGTCGGCGGTCGACAGGGTGACGTTCTGACCCTCGACCGTGGCGACGTCGCCATCAGCGATGTCCGCGGCCATGACCGTGCCGGGCACGACGTGGTAGGTCAGGATCTTCGTCAGGACGTCCTTGTTCTCCGGCAGCAGGAGGGCGTCAACGAGACCCTCCGGCAGGGCGGCGAAGGCCTCATCGGTCGGGGCGAAGACCGTGAACGGGCCCTCGCCATTGAGCGTGTCGACCAGGCCGGCGGCCTGAGCTGCGGCGACGAGGGTGCTGAAATCAGGAGCCCCGGCGGCGATGTCGACGATCGTGCCTGGTGCATCGGCCTCGTCGGCCATCTCGGCGTCGCCTTCCATCTCAGCGTCATCGGCGATGGCAGCCGCCTCGCTGGCGGCGGGCTCGGCAGCGTTGCCGTCATCGGAGGAACTACTGCAGGCGGTCAGCACGAGGCCGCTCGCCAGCGCAGCTGCCGCGATGGCAGCGATACGTGACTTCTTCATGTTGTCTCCATAGGTCTCATGCGGTGGGTGTGAACCCTGAGTCCCCATAGGAACCCGGTTTCGTGGTTCCTGCATCCTGAGAGAGGCGCAACGAGACCTTCTTCACGCGATGTTCACACAGGGCATACAAGGCCGGTGGTGTGGGTAACATAATGCGCGCTGTTGGGGCTGATGCAGCCGACCCGGACCCGGCCGCTCGTTGCTGGCCTGGCGACGCTGCTCCTGGCCGCGGCACCGCTGACCGCGGCAGCCGAATTCCAGCTCGACAGTCGCTACAGCGATGCGGATGGTGATGACGAAGGCGCTTCCCAGTACCAGTGGCTGCGTGACGGCAGCCCGATCGGGGGGGCGACATCTCTGAGCTACGAGGTCAGGACGCAGGACGAAGGCACTCAGATTCGTTTCCGGGTT
>JAUHZW010000007.1 GCA_030425745.1 Actinomycetes bacterium | reverse complement strand
CTGCTGGCCAAGCTCGCCCAGCGCGGCCACCTGTTCACCTACCTCGACCCCGCCCACGACGGGCTCGGCATCTCCTCCAGCACGAACCAGGCCGAGGGCGCGATCAACGCCGGGCTACGCGACATGCTCCGCCGCCACCGCGGCATGCCCGAGCATCACCAGCGTCGCGCCGTCGAATGGTGGCTGACCATCCACGCACTCGACCCACCCGAACCGGGGTCGTTCATCACGCCCGAGAACTACCAGCCACCAGCGCCAGCGGCCACACCGCTCGACGAAGCGATCGGCCCCGCCACCTACGACACCGGCCTCACCGCCGAGGAGGGCCTCTGGCACCGACGCGGATGGGCAGGCAGGTCATGACACGCCCGAGCACGGACACACTTTCTGTCCTATAACCCCAAACCCGGACCCCGCCCCGGCCACCGCAAAGGCGGCATGCCCAAGGGATACAAGTTCAAGAAATAAGAATGTCCCGGGACATCCCATAAGGATGTCCCGGGACTTCACAAAGTAGCGGGGCCAGGATTTGAACCTGGGACCTCTGGGTTATGAGCCCAGCGAGCTACCGAGCTGCTCCACCCCGCGTCGTTGTGCCCCTCAACTATACGTGGGAGTAGTCCGGACGCCAAATCGTCTCCAGCTCAGTCCTCCGTGGACCGTCTCAGCCGCTTGATCTCACCTCGTGACTTCTTCGCCCTCACCCGGCGATCCCGGGCGGCCCGACTCGGCTTGGTAGGGCGGCGCTGCTTCGGCGGCGGTGCCATCGCCTCGCGCAGGGTCTCGGCCAGACGGAGCGACGCTGCCCGGCGGTTCTGCCACTGGGAGCGGCTGTCCGAGGCGGCGATTGTGAGGCACCCATCGTGCAGCCTCGCGCTGAGCCGACGTACGGCGCGCTGCTTGAGCGGATCCGGAACGCTGGGACTTGCCGCGAGATCGAAGGTCACCTGTACTCGGGAGTCCGTGGTGTTGACGCCCTGCCCCCCGGGGCCACCGGCACGGCTGAACTTCCACGTGAGTTCGTGGGCAGGGATGACGACGCCGGTGCGCACCTGCAGATCGTCGTCCATGGGTCCAGCATGGACCGACAGGCTGACGGTGGCGCGGCGGGTACAGCGTCAGATCGCGTCGTGGCCCTGCTCGCCCGTGCGCACGCGCACCACCCGCTCGACGGGCGTCACCCACACCTTGCCGTCGCCGATCTTCTCTGTGCGTGCGGCACCGACGATCGCATCGACGACCCGATCGACGTCGGACTCGTCCGCCAGGATCTCGATGCGAACCTTCGGCACGAGGTCAACGGTGTATTCCGCGCCGCGGTAGACCTCGACATGGCCGCGCTGGCGGCCGTAGCCGCTGGCCTCAGAGACCGTCATGCCGTCGATGCCGATGGCCTGGAAGGCCTCCTTGACCGCCTCCAGCTTGAACGGCTTGATGATCGCGGTGATGAGTCGCATGACTGTCCTCCTTTGACTTCGTAGGGCTCGCCGTCAGCGCTGGCCGCTCACCGGATGCGCTCCGAGGACGCTACCGCCGGACACTCCCGCGTAGTCGTAGGCGCTCTCCGCATGCTGCGTGGTGTCGACGCCCGCGATCTCGTCCTCCGGATCGACCCGGAATCCGATGGTCTTGTCGATGATCGTGGCGATCACCCACGTCATAGAAAAGGCGAACACCATGGTGCCGAGCACCGCGATGGTCTGCTTCCCCAGCAGGCCGAACCCACCGCCGAAGACGAGGCCATTCGCGCCGGCAGCGTTGGCGACGGTTGCGGCGAACACGCCGATGCCGAGCATGCCGACGATGCCGCCGACGCCATGGACTCCGACGACATCGAGAGAGTCGTCGAACCCCAGGCGGTACTTCAGGCCCACCGCCCAGGCACAGACCAGGCCGGCCGCGATACCGATCGCCAGCGCGCCCAGAGGTGTCACGAATCCGCAGGCCGGTGTGATGGCGACCAGGCCCGCAATGGCACCGGAAGCTGCACCGAACGTCGTGGCCTTGCCGTCCCGGATCTTCTCGAAGAGCAGCCAGGCGAGGATGGCACCGGCACCGGAGATCTGCGTGTTGATGAGTGCCACGGCCGCAGTCCCATCGGCGGCCAGCGCCGAGCCCGGGTTGAAGCCCAGCCAGCCGAACCACAGCAGCCCGGCGCCGAGCATGACGAGCGGCAGGCTGTGGGGCCGCATGGGATCGCGGCGGAAACCGATCCGGCGTCCCAGAACCAGCGCGAGCGCGAGAGCTGAGGCACCCGAATTGATCTCGACAACGGTCCCGCCGGCGAAGTCCAAGGCACCGAGTCGGTCACCGATCCAGCCCCCTTGGCCGCCCTGAAAGCCCCACGCCCAGTGCGCGATCGGGGCGTAGACCACAAGGCTCCACACGATCGTGAACAGCACCCAGGATCCGAACTTGGCGCGGTCTGCGATGGCGCCGGAGAGCAGAGCCGTCGTGAGGACCGCGAAGGTCAGCTGGAACATCACGAAGACGACCATCGGCACCTTGTGACCCTCGACGCCATACGTCTGGTCGAGCATGTCGACCAGACCGATCTCGCGCAGGTCACCGACGAGGCCCCACGTGCTGGCGCCGAAGGCCAGCGAGTAGCCGAGCATGATCCACGTGATCGTGACCACGGCGAGCGCTGCGAAGCTCATGAGGACCATGTTCAGGGCGCTTTTCGCGCGGACCATGCCGCCGTAGAGCATCGCCAGTCCGGGGGTCATCAGCAGGACAAGAGCGGAGCACACCATCAACCAGGCGGTGTCCGCGGCATTGATCGATTCCATGGGATCGCTTCCGTCGGCTCCCGACCCCCGGGCAGTGAGGGACGAGCCCGCGCAGTATGGCGATGGCATGTTTCAGGGATGTGACGTCCACGGCCAGTGACCACTCGGACGGCCAGTACCACTCGGACGGCCAGTGACCACTCGGACGGCCAGTGACCACTCGGACGGCCAGTGACCACTCGGACGGCCAGTGACCACTCGCGGAGGAGGTCAGGTGCGCTGGGCGAGGACCCAGACGAAGCTCTGCGTGCCTCCGGCCGGAGTCGCATGCTCCTCGCGGAGAGTCTCCAGCACGGTGAAGCCCTCCCCCATCGCCGCGGCCAGGCCCTGAGCGCTGTAGCGGTGCACCGGCAGGCCCGAGCACATCTCCGGGCCGTCCTCCGCGAAGGTCGCGACGATCACATGGCCACCGACCGGCACGCTCTCGCGGACCTGAGCCCAGTAGCGCCGCTGATCATCGGGGTCGGTGAGGAAGTGGTACGCCGCGCGGTCGTGCCACACGTCGAACGTGCGGTCCGGCTGCCAGTCGCGGATGTCGCTGACCACCCAGTGCACCGGTGCCTGACCGACGCGGTCGCGCGCGGTGTTCAGGGCCTGCTGACTGAGGTCGACCACGGTGACGTCGTGGTACCCGCGCTCCAACAGGTGATCGACGAGCCGCCCCGCGCCTCCCCCGATGTCAGCCACGCCGGCTGTCGGCTCACTGACCCGCTCGATGAGCATGAGGCTGTTCTCCGGCGTGGGCTGGAACCACGAGACGTTGGTGTCACCGATATCCGAGTAGCGACCGTCCCAGTACTCGGCGGTCACGCCGCCGTGCCCTCGGACTGCACCTCGTCGACGGGCTCCGGTTCGGCAGGCACGCCACCGGACAGCTGTGACTCCGCCGCCGCGATGGCATCCAACGCCGCCTTGAGGCGATCCTGCGCCACTCCGTAGGCCGCGAAGTCACCCTGAGCCAAGGCACGCTGGCCGTCGTTGTAGGCGCTCTGGGCCTCCGCGATGGCGATGGCCAGATCCATCGTCGGGTCACCCGTGGTGGCCGGCGGCTCGACCGGCGCTGGCGTCGGATCGCCGCCCGCAGCCTCGTCCTCCAGCTGCGCGAGCTCGTCATCGACGGTCGGCGCCGGGGTCGAGTCCGGGCTCGTGCCGAACACCTTCGCGAGCGCCACGTCGAGGGTGTCCTCGAGCGCCACGTTCTCGCCGTAGCCGACCAGCACCTTGCGCAGCAGCGGGTAGCCGTCCTGGGCCGCCCGGATGTACACCGGCTCGACATAGAGCAGGCCGCCGTTGAACGGCAGGCTCAACAGGTTGCCGAGCTCGACATCGGACCCACCGCGGCGCAGCAGGCTGAGCTGGCTCGAGACGACAGGATCGGACTCGAAGTTGTTCTGCACCTGCTGCGGGCCGGGGATCGTCGTGTTCGACGGCAGCTGGAGCACGCGCATCTTGCCGTAGGACTCACCCGGCGAGGAGTCCACGGCCATGAAGGCCGCGAGCGTCTGCCGGCGCTGCGGAGCGAAGGTCGTCGTCAGGGAGAACGCGGGCTCCTCCTGACCCGGCATCTGCAGGGTCAGGTAGTACGGCGGCTGGAAGATCTCAGCAGGGCTGACCGTCGGGTCGTTCGGCACGATCCAGACGTCGGAGGCGTTGTAGAACGTGACCGGATCCGTGACGTGATAACGGCTGAGGATCGCGCGCTGGATCTTGAACAGGTCCTGCGGATAGCGGACGTGCTGAACGATCTCTTCGGGCATCTGGTCAGCCGGCTGCACGACGTCCGGGAAGGCCTTCATCCACGTCTGCAGCACCGGATCACTGGGGTCCCAGGCGTAAAGGGTGACCGTGCCCTCGTACGCATCGACCGTGGCCTTGACGGAGTTGCGCACGTAGTTGACCTGATCACGCGGCAGCAGGGCGCTGGGCAGCGTGCGGGTGCTCACGGAGTCGCTCGTCGCCTCGCTCAGGCTCACCCGACTGGAGTACGGGTACTCGTTGGACAGGGTGTAGCCGTCGACGACCCACGTGATGCGACCGTCGGCCACCACGGGGTAGGGATCCTGGTCGAGGGTGAGCCACGGGGCGACCTTCTCGACACGCGTCAGCGGCCCGCGGTCCCACAGGATCCGCGACTCGGAGTTCACCAGATCGGACAGCAGGATGTTGGCGTCCTGGAACTTCGTCGCGAACAGCAGACGGCCGAACAGGCTTCCCATCGGAACGCCGCCGGAGCCCTGGTAGGTGTTGGTCTTCTGGCCGGACGGGCTGGCATCGTCCGGGTAGTCGAGCTCGACCGGCGGGGTTCCCTCAGGGGCACCGACGATGCTGTAGGTCGGCGAGAGCTCACCGAAGTAGACACGGGGCTGCTCGATGTCGAGCTCGCCCTCCGACGGGATGTCGCTCTCGAAGAAGTCGGGCTGACCGTTGTTGAGCGCAGTGTTGTCATATGCAGCGACGACGCCGTAGCCGTGCGTGTAGACCGCGCGATCGTTGGTCCAGTTGCGCTGACCATCGGGGATGCCGGCGAGATTGATCTCACGCACAGCGATGATCGCGCCGCGCTTGCCGTCGTCGAGCGTGTAGCGGTCGACGTCGAGGGTGTTGTTGAACGAGTAGTAGCCGCGGATCTGCTGCAGCTGGTTGAAGGTCGGTGAGACGACGGCCGGGTCCAGCAGACGAATCGCGTCCAGAGTGCCCGCCGAGTCGGCGAGGACCGTAGCGGTCGGCGGCGCCACCGTGCCGGGGTAGTCGGTGATCTCGGCGTCGGCGATGTCGTAGGCATCACGCGTCGCGTTGATGTTGCGCTCGAGGTAGGGCTGCTCACGGACGAGCTCGCTCGGGCGCACCTGGAACTGCTGGACGATCAGCGGGTAGAGCATCCCGGCGACGACGCTCGTGACCACCAGCAGGATGGCACCCATCACCGGGATGGCCCAGTGACGACGGAACACGTTGATGAAGAACAGGATCGACACGAGGACCGCCACCGCAGCGAGGATGTTCAGCGCAGGGAGCACGGCATTGACGTCGGTGTACTTCAGGCCGGTGAACCCGGCCACCAACTGCTGGCTCTTGGTGTCGAGGGCGAAGCGGTCGAACCAGTAGGCAACCGCCTTCAGCAGGACGAACAGCCCGATCAGCAGGCTGATCTGCGACTGCGCTGCGCCGGATGCGCGGTCACCCTTCGGCTGGAGGCGCAGCCCGCCGTAGAGGTACTGCACGATCACGACCGCCACCAGGGCGATGAAGATCGTCGCGAAGCCGAACGCCAGCAGGAACTGGATGAACGGCAGGGTGAAGGTGAAGAAGGACAGGTCCAGCCCGAACTGAGGATCCTCGATGCCGAACGGCGTCGCATTGCGCCACAGCAGGAAGGTGCCCCACTCCCCCGACGCCGCGAGCCCGGCGATCACACCGAGCGCGACGGAGATGAGGATCGCGAAGCGGCGCCGGTACGGCTCGAGGGCCTCGCGATAGCGCTCGAGGCTGGCCTGCTCGGGAGTCATCCCCTGGAACGTCGGCCGCGTGCGCCACGCGATCCACAGTGCGAGGCCGACGACGATTCCCATCACCGAACCGAAGACCGCGAACATGATCAGTCGGGTGACGATCGAGATGGTGAACACCTGGGTCATGCCCACGGAGTCGAACCACAGCCAGTCGGTGAAGTAGCCGGAGAACAGCACGAAGCCGCCGACGAGGACGGCGAGGACGATGATCGTCGGGATCAGCACACTGCGGCGCCGGGGACGCTCCTCCACGAGGGTCTCCCCCGTGCCGCCCTGACCGCCCTGACCGCCCATTCCGGGCATCTCGAAACTCACGTCACCAACCTACGTCAGCCCGCATCGGGCAGCAGCGTGGGACCTCCCCGGACGCTCCATCACGGCGTCTCGGCGGGACAGGACGCGACCTCATCACCAGCGACGAACGACTCGATCGCTGACACGGCGTCGTCGAGGGTCTCGACCGGGGCGACCGTCAGACCGTCCGGGATGTGACCCTGAGCCTCGCCGCAGTGCACAGCCGGCATCACGAACAGGGACGCGCCCGCCTCGCGCGCCCCGGCGAGCTTCTGGCGGATGCCGCCGATCGGCCCGACCTGCCCGTCCGGGGTGATGGTGCCCGTGCCCGCGACATGACCGCCGGCGGTGAGGTCTCCCGGTGTGAGCTTGTCGACGATGCCGGTGGCGAAGATCAGCCCAGCGCTCGGGCCGCCGACGTCCTCGAGGGTGAAGTCGATCGGGAAGTCCGCGCTGTAGAGGGTGCTGACGCCGATGCCGACATAGGGCGTGCCGGGGGAATCGGGGTTGTCCGCGCTGGTGACGGTCACGGACTGCTCCGCCGGCTCTGCATCAGGCTCTTCCGCGTCGGCCGGGGTGCGCAGAACCGTGAACTCCAGGGTCGTGCCGGCCGGGGCCGATCGCACGGCATCGACGACGTCGGACGGGGTCTCCACCGGTGTGCCGTCGACGCTGATGATCTCGTCGCGCGCCTCGAACTGACCGAAGGCGGGAGTGTCGGAGTAGACGGCATCGACGACGACCCGGGTGCTCACCGGCAACCCGAGGTGATCCATCGCCGCGGCAACGGCGTTCGACTCCGACGTGCTGAACAGGTAGGCCTGGCGCTGGCGGACCTCGTCACCGGTGACGTCATCCGGGAACAGCAGTTCGCGGGGGACCACGGCGTCCGAGGGGTCGAGCCATGAGGCGATCGCATCGACGAAGGTCAGGCCACCTCGGGGGCCGCCGGATTCAAGAACCGTCGTCATGTCCAGGGTTCCCGTGACCGGAAAGGTCTCGGTACCCGTGATCTGGATGACCGGCACACCGTCGTCATCGCCGATCACGTTGAAGGTCGGACCCGGCGCCATCTTCACGAAGGGGACCGGAAGGAGGAGCGCGACTGCGATCAGCGCTGCGGACGTGACGAGGCTCGCGATCAGCATCCAGCCGCGTCGGCTGGGGCGGCGGTGGGCCGGCGACTCATCCACCGGGCCGCCGTCGTCGTCCCTCAGCTCGCCGAGGTCGGGGGTCGAGGGAGGCAGGCTCATGAACCGTCGCCCGTGGGGGTGCCACGGGAGGGACCGTTCGAGGGACGGCGGTTCGACGGGAGCGGACGTTCCATCGCCTGCTGCATGCGTTGCAGGTTCTCCATCGAATCCCTCGCGGCGGTCGGCTTCGTCGGGCGTCCGCGCAGCATGACGAAGCCGACGGCCAGAACCGTCGCTCCGATGGGAATCAGCCACCACATCAGGGTCGCCACGCACGCCTCACTTTCGTCAACCCCCGCGCCGAGGTCCCACCGGGCACGTCCTGCTGCGTGTTGCTCCTAGGACGTGGGGTTCCGAGGTGGGGTTCCCGTGGGACCTCAAGAGTACGCGTCCTCGGTGCGGGGCACGAACCGGCGCCGATCGGCCGCTCGCCTGCCGATCAGCGGCTCACGGAAAGCAACGGACCCCCCAGGGCTCTCCATCGAGGTGCCTTCCCCTTGCGCCTCGATGTGTTATCCCGGGGGGTCCAACGCGGTAGAACCTAGGGATTCCCCACCGGCGTCGTCAACGCCGATGGCGGATCTGTTCATCGGCCCTGTGGACGACCTGTGCAGAGCCTTGGGACAGCGCGGTGTGGCGCTGTGGACGGCACGTGCACGACGCTGGGGACAACACTGGGGATCATTGCTGAAAACCCCTTCTGAACAGGGAGAACGCTGTACCCACCCTGTGGAGGAAAACTTGTGGGAAGAGGCCACAGGGCGTTCACCCGTCGGCCATCCGCCCGTTGACCACCACCCGCCCAGGGCCTCGTCGATCAGGGCCCGCGGAGGGCCTCAGCGATCAGGGCCCGCGGAGGGCCTCAGCGATCAGGGCCCGCGGAGGGCCTCAGCGATCAGGGCCCGCACCGACGGGTCCAGCCCCTCCGGGAGGTCCTCCACCGAGAACCAGCGGAGGTCGTCGGACTCCTCACTCATGACGGCGACCGCGTCCGGCGGCACGAGGGCGAGGAACTGCACGTCCAGGTGCTCACTCGGACCCCCTCCGCACGGCACCGGGTGCCGGTCGAGCCGCAGCGGCAGTGCTGAGATCTCGACCTCGGCGATTCCGCTCTCCTCGATCGCCTCGCGACGGGCAGCCTCACGGACCGTGGTGTCGCCGGGCTCGTTGTGGCCGCCGAGCTGCAGCCATCGCCCCACCTTCGGGTGCAGCGTCAGCAGCACCCGGGTCCGGTCCCGATCCATGAGCAGCGCACTGGAGGTCAGGTGCCCGACCCGGCAGGCCCGCACCATGGCATCCGGATGCTCGTCCAGGAAGCCCAGATACGCCGCGCGCAGGGCCTGCTGGCTCTCCTCTGCGTGGTCCCAGCGCGTCAGGAGCGCGTGGGCGTCGGCGTGCAGGTGGGGAAGGTTCTCCGGGTGGGTCACTCCCCGCGATCCTCGCCGCCGTCCGAGCCCTCGCCGGAACCGCCCTCCACCTCATCGATCCCGAAGTCGAGTTCGGTCGCGCTCGCCTCGATGAACCCCAGCGGGTCGGCGAGATCCTCAGGGCCCGGAAGGAGGTCCGGATGCGCCCACAGTGCGTCGCGACCTTCTGCCCCACGACCGGCACGGACCACGGCGAACAGCGTCGCGGCCTCACGCGCGAGGCGGGGACGCAGTTCCATGCCGACGAGGGTGGCGAACGTCCGCTCCGCGGGCCCTCCTGCCGCCCGACGGCGACGCATGGTCTCGCGCAGCTGCACAGCGGTCGGCATGCGCTCGTCGATCGCCGCATCCACGACGTCGTCGACCCAGCCCTCGACGAGAGCGAGGAGGGTCTCCAGTCGAGCGATGGCGGCGCGCTGCTCCTCGGTGTCCTCCGGTTGCAGCAGCCCGCTGCCGAGGATCTCCTGGAGCGCCTCGGGGCGCGTCATGTCGATGTCGCCCATGGCCTCCTGGAGGCGGGACTGGTCGACTCGGACGCCGCGGGCGTACTCCTCGACGGCTCCGATGATGCGTGGCCGCAGCCACGAGACATGCGCGAAGAGCCGCTGATGGGCCGACTCCCGCAGGGCGAGGTAGAGCCGGACGTCATCGACCGGGAGCCCCAGACCCTCACCGAACTCCGCGACGTTGCGCGGGAGGAGGGCCGGCTGCGAGGTCGCGGTCAGCGGGATGCCGATGTCGGAGGCGCTCACGACTCCCGCGGCCAACTCGGAGAGCGCCTGCCCCAGCTGCATGCTGAACGCCGCAGCACCGAGCTGCTGCACCATGCCCAGCATCGGGCCCATCATCTGGGCCATCTCCGGGGGAAGGCCGCCGGGGAACATGTCGCGGAACTGCTCCGGCAGCTGCGCGTTCAACTGCTCCAGATCCAGCTCACGGGTGCCGGGCATCGACTGCCCGACGACCTGCTGCATGTGCTCGGCGATGGGCTGCACCACCTGCCGCCACACGGGCATGGTCTCCTCGAGCCACTCCGAGCGGCTCCACGCTGCGGCCGCAGCCGACGACGCGGGGAAGGTGACAGCGGGGTCGAGCCAGACATCCGCGAGTTGGACCGCCTCGACGACCGCACGTCGCTCGGCATCGGAGACCGAGGGATCGCCGCCCTGCGCCAGCGTCTTGCGGGCGATGTCGGTGACCATGCTCCAGTTGACCGGACCGCCGGCATCGGGGCCGCTCTGCCCGGACTGCAGCATCGCGCCGAGCTGCTGGAGTGCAGCGCCCAGGGATGACATGTCGAAACCGCCGGAACCGAAGCCGGCGGGCTGACCGGGGCTCGGCTCGCGCTCGTCGTCGCCGTCACCGACCCCGAAGCCGAAGGGAAGACTCATAACCACCACGGTAACCCGTCGGCGGCAGAGACGACTCCGGGGAGGCAGCCGATCGGCTGCCTCCCCGGGTCATGCGCTGGGGGCGCGGTCACTCGCTGTGGGCGAGTGACGCTGGGCGTCCGGCCCGATGGTGGGCCGGGTGGCTGCTAGGCCTTGCCCAGGATGCGGGTCACCTTGGTGCCGCACACGGGGCAGATGCCCTTGGCGAAGCGGCGGCCGTTGGTCTCCTCGACGTGACCGGTGAACTCGCGCTTCTCCTTGCACTTCACGCAGTACGCCTCGCCGGTGTAGCTCTCCTCGGCCATCAGGCCCTCCTGTATTCGATGAGAACCGCGTGCCCGCGGTCGGCGGCCTGTGCCGCCTTGGAGTCCACTCAGCCTAGGGCAGCGCAGGGGCCCAGCGGACCATCCGAACGCCCGCCACACGGGTGTCGGCGACCGGAATGGGGAACTTTCTTCCTAATTCGGGCATTTTACCCCGGATGTGAGGCCCTGCACCCGTCAGGGGCGCTTGGTGAAGCAGCGCGTCCAGGGCAGGCCCTGAGTCCAGTCCCGCGCCCGGGGCAGGGAGAACCGCGCGTCAGCTCCACAGATCTCGACGGCCCGCTCGCGCAGGATCTCCCGGCCGGGGTTCTCGTCGTAGAAGGCGGTCCACAGCACCCACGAGGTGACCTCCCACCGCGGCTCCACAGTGCAGCGCACGGTGGCCGGCTGGGTCCAGGGCCGGCGCACACCCCGCGCCCGGGAGCAGTAGCGCAACTCCTCCCGCTCCGCGACGGTCAGATCCTCGATGGCCGAGCTCAGAGGAAGCACTCTCAGATCTCCACTGCGGGACCAATCCACCGCGACCGCACCGCACACATACGTCGGGGTCGGCTCGCGCACGGCGAAACTCCGCGCCTCGATGCGCAGCGGGTCGGTCACCACGCCGGCCCGAGGTCGGTTCACTCCGAGCTCATTCCACACTCCGAGGGCACCGCACTGCTGTGCTGCGAATGCTGTCGGGTCGTCGTCGTCCAGGTCGGCGGGCGCCGGACCCACGCGCGTGGCCTGGAAGGTGTGCGGCTCGGCGCACGGCACGGCGACCACGTCCAGCCATCCGGCGGACGCGGTGATATCCGCCGCCGGCAGGTCGTAGCAGTCGCCCACAGCCGGTGGCGCAGCCGTCGGGGCCGCAGCGGAATGCGGGGCTGACACCGCCACCGCGGCCACCATCGACGCCGCCGCCAGCACCACGATCGCGGCACGCAGGGGAGCGCTCCGACCGACCGTGCTCACGTGTGGCCTCCCAACGCCAGCGTCTGAGAACCGCTGACGAGCATCGATCATGGCCCTCCCCCTCCCCGCGCACAACCGATTCGCGGCAGGATGCGCTCATGACCGCGACCGATCCCGCACCCGTGACCGTCGACGCCGACCGCGTGATCGATGACCTCACCGCCCTGCTGGAGATTCCCTCGGTGAGCGGATCCGACGCCGAGGTCGAGGTCCAGTCCTGGCTCGCCGAGCGCTGGAAGCATGAGGGATTCGACGTCGATCGCTGGGACATCGACCTGCCGACCATCACGGCCGATCCGGACTTCCCCGGGATGGAGGTTGACCGTCGGGCCGCCATGGGAGTCACCGCGACACTCAAGGGCACCGGCGGAGGCCAGACCCTGCTGCTCGACGGCCACACGGATGTGGTGCCACCCGGCGACATCGATGCGTGGAGCGGGGATCCCTTCATCGTCCGACGCCGAGTGGTCGACGGGCAGGACTCGCTGGTCGCCCGGGGCTCGTCCGACATGAAGGCCGGCGTCGCCGCGATGTGGGCGGCCACTCGGGCCATCGCGGAGGCCGGCATTCCCCTGCGGGGCGACGTCATCCTCGCGCCCGTCAGCGGTGAGGAGGACGGAGGTCTCGGAACCTTCGCTCTCCTGCGTCACGGGGTCAGCGCCGACATGTCGATCGTCCCCGAGCCCACCGAGCTGAACATCGTGCCGGGCAACGGTGGGGCCCTCACCTTCCGCATCACCGTGCGAGGTCTGGCGGCGCACGCGTCGATGCGCACCTCGGGGGTCTCGGTCATCGAGAAGTTCATCCCCGTGTACCGGGCCCTCGAGGAGCTCGAGGCACGCCGCAATGCCGACGTCGATCCGATCATGCATCGCTGGCCGCTGGCCTACCCGCTGTCCATCGGCACGGTCCAGGCCGGCGACTGGGCGTCCACCGTCCCGGATCTGCTCATCGCGGAAGGACGTCTCGGCGTCGCCATCGGCGAGACGGTGCAGCAGGCCCGGGCCCAGCTCGAGACCGTGGTCGCGGAGACCTGCGCGGCGGACCCCTGGCTGCGCGATCATCCCGTCGAGGTCACCTGGTGGGGCGGGCAGTTCGCCTCCGGGCGCACCGATCCGGCGCACCCCATCACCTCGATCGTGGCCGAGGAGCATCGCGGCTTTCTCGGCAATGACCCCGAGGTGTACGGCGGTCCGTACGGATCGGACCTTCGACTGCTCACCGGGATCGGCGGCATCCCGACCGTGCACTACGGCCCCGGGGTGCCCACCTCGGCCCACACGCCCGATGAGTACACGCCCGTCCAGCAGGTGGTCGATGCCGCGAACTCGATGGTGCGGCTGATCCTGCGCATCTGCGGCTGATCCTCTACCCCACCGGCCCTGTGGATCACCACTGACGATCCACAGGGGATCCGCAGGAGTGTTCGGGCATGGAGCCCGCATCCCCGTCTGCGCCACCGGAGCCCCTCGGCCGCTCGGCCCGCGAGCCGGGGGCCATCCCCGAGTTGGCCGGGCTGCAGCGCCCGCGACTGCGGCCGGAGATCCCGATCCTGTGGCGGACGAGCACGTCGGTGCAACTCGGCGATCGACTTGTCATCCCGTCGGTCTCCCGCGCTCTGGTCGCCTGGATGACCTCGTTGGACGGGACCAGCAACACTCGGACCATCATCGAGTCGCTGACGATCCCGGAGGCCGAGGCTCGACGGCTGGTGCGCGCGATGCTCGCGGCCGGCGCTCTCGATGACGCGGCACGCATACCGGCGTCGGTGCGCTGGGCACCGGCCGCCGAACGTCCGTCGGCAGCCGGCCGCTTCGCCGCCACTGTGGCCGCGTACCAGGACGCACATGTCGCCCACAGCGCTGATGCGCACCGGGGCCGCATGAGGATCGGCGTGCTGGGTGAGTCCCCACTCGCCACCCGAGTCCGCAGCTGCCTGGGCGACGCCGGGCTGCTGCGGGGTGACGGAAGGCCGGACCTGACCGTCCTCGCCGACTCACACCATCCGGACGTCCCGGCCGACTTCGACCACCCGGCGATGACTCGGCCGCACATGTACGTCGCCACCCACGCGGAGCGAGCGGTGATCGGACCGCTCGTCGTCCCCGGACGCACCGGCTGCCTGCGCTGCCGGCACCTGCACCGCCGGGATGCCGACCCTGCGTGGCCTGTCGTCGCCGTGCAATGGGCCCATGCATTGGCGAACCTGACCAGCCTGCCCACGGACCCACTCCTCGCCGGCATGGCCGCTCACTGGGCAGCGCTGCTGGTCCGCGCGTGGGTCGACCTGCCTGATGAACCCGCTCTGTGGGGTGGGTGGTGCCTGGACATCTCGCTCCCCCTCGGCGACCCGCAACCGAGGGAATGCCCGCCGCATCCGCTGTGCGGCTGCCGTTGGGACCTCCGGCTGGAGTCGTTGGACTCGATCGCGTAGCCCGCCCCAGGCGGTGGCTGTGCGAGCACGCCCGCAACAAGCGACAATGGGCCCGTGCCTGAGATTCCCCGCAACGCGCTCACCCGCAGCGTCAAGATCGCCGCCCTCCCGGCGGCCCATGCCGGACGTGCCGCGTGGGGGCTCGGGAAGCGGATCGGCGGGAAGCCCGCCGAGATGGTCACGGCCGAACTCCAGGCCCGCACTGCCGAGCAGATGTTCGCCGTGCTCGGAGAGCTCAAGGGCGGAGCCATGAAGATGGGCCAGGCCATGAGCATCTTCGAGGCCGCCATGCCCGAAGAGGTGGCCGCGCCCTACCGCGCCGCCCTGACCCGCCTCCAGGAGGCCGCTCCTCCCCTGCCGGCGGAATCCATCCACGCGATCCTCGCCGAGGAGCTCGGCGCCGACTGGCGCACACGGTTCGCGGAGTTCGATGACACCCCGGCCGCCGCCGCATCCATCGGCCAGGTCCATAAGGCCGTCTGGCACGACGGCCGCGTCGTAGCGGTCAAAGTGCAGTACCCGGGCGCTGACAAGGCCTTCATCTCCGACCTCAACCAGATGACCCGCATGGGCAAGCTGTTCGCGTCGTGGGTTCCCGGCATGGACGTCAAGCCTCTGCTAGAGGAGCTCAAGGCACGCGCCATCGAGGAGCTCGACTACCTGCGCGAGTCCAAGAACCAGCGGCAGTTCGCCGCTGCGTTCGAGGGCGACGATGAGTTCGTCATCCCGCATGTCCTGGCGGCCGCGCCGCACGTCGTGGTGTCCGAGTGGGTCGATGGTCGCCCGCTGTCGTCGATCATCGCTGACGGAACGCCCGAGGAACGCGACACCGCGGGCCGGCTGTATCTGCGCTTCCTGCTCGCCGGACCGGCCCGCGCCGGGCTGCTGCACTCCGACCCCCACCCGGGCAATTTCCGGATGACACCCGACGGCCGGTTCTGCGTGCTCGACTTCGGTGCTGTCGCCGAACTCCCCGACGGACTGCCCACCGCGATGGGCCGGCTCCTCGCCATCGCGATGCGCGGCGACGCCGACAGCGTGGCCGATGGGCTGCGCGAGGAGGGGTTCATCCTGCCCAACGTCGACGTCGATCCCGAGCAGGTGCTCAACTACCTCGACCCCTTCGTCGAGCCGGCCCGGCATGAACGCTTCCACTTCACCCGGGACTGGATCCGCGGGCAGTTCACCCGACTCAACGACGTCCGCAACCCCGACTTCACGATGGGCCTGAAGCTGAACCTCCCGCCCTCGTATGCGCTGATCCATCGGGTGTGGCTCGGTGGCATCGCGGTGCTGTGCCAGCTCGATGCCACCGTGCCGATGCGGGCGGAGCTGGACGAGTGGGTTCCGGAGTTCGCGGAGAACACGTGATCGAGGTCGATTCCGACGACCCGATCGTCGCCGACCTGCTCGCCAGCACTCTCGAACTCGTCGCCGATGCCGGTGGCTGGGTCCATCCACAGGTCCGTCTGGTCGCGCGCGAGGGCCAGCTCTCGGTGAACTCTGCGGCAGACGACGACGCACCGCTGATGGCCATCCCGCGCGCCGCACTCGTCCGCGTGGACGCGGTCACATGGGCGAAGGATCCGTCCTCGCTGCGGGTCGAGGAGCTTCCGGACGACGTCGGCGACATCGAGCTCTCCCTGATCTACGTGCAGTCCGCGCTGCACAATCAGGTCGAGCGGCTCGCGTGGATCTCGCGGTCACATCCAGCTGTCACCGAACTGCCCGTCGATGTCGTGGATGCCATGCGAGCGTTCGTCCCCGGGTTCCGCGCGACGACCACGACGCCCCGCGATGCCCTGTTCGCCAACCGCTGCCTGCGCGTCGACCTCGGCGACGGGCGCGGTGTGCAGCGGGTGCTCGTGCCGGTCCTCGATCTGCTGAACCACCATGCAGGAGGCGCCGCCCCCCAGTGGGACGGCCAGACCTTCACCATCGCCACCGCTCGGGCCGAGGGCACGGCGGAGTGCTTCCTCGACTACGGCCTCGAACGTGACGCGCTGGAATTCGCCGCGGTCTACGGCTTTGCCGACCGCTCGGCAACCGTGGCACACCTGCCCCGTGTCACCGCCGACGTTCCGGGTTTCGGCCGCGTGGAGGTCGAAACGGCAGGACGCCGGGAGTCCGGCGACTTCGCGCCACTGACCGTTGCTGAGCGCAACGACGCCATCAGCATCAGCCACCTGACCCTCTCGACCGATCCGGACGGGATGCACCGGCTCGTCGTCGATCTCAGCGAGGCAGGAGGCTGGGACGAGAGCACCGCCGCTCACGTGCTGAGCATCCTCGGCGCCGAGGCCCGCGAGCAGAGCCGCAGTCTCGCGGGTATGTGCCGCGGCGACAGTGCTGCTCTCGCTGTACTGCGGGCGGCTGCAGACCGTCAGGCAGAGGTCCTGTCGACGGCAGTCTCCATGCTCTCGCGAGTGACGTAGTTCGTCCTCGTGATCAGGTCGATGAGGGAGCGACGGTCTCGTCGCACACTCGCGACCACGACATCGATCAGGGCGATCACCAGCAATGGCACGATGCCGAACACCGCATACGGCAGCCAGCGCCAGCACCACCGCGCGATGACCGCCAAGACTCCGCCCGACTGCCCGGGGTCGCTCGTGCGGACAAGAGCGAGATGCACGGCGATGCGCCCCGGGCCAGCCCGATCCCTGCGCAGGAGCGGAAGGATGACGAACAGCGCGAACGTCGCGGCGACATTGACCGGCCACCGCTCCGCGATGGTCTGCGGCTGCGGCATGCCCAGCGCCGCCAAGGAGAGGATCCCGAGCGTGGAGAGCAGCACATAGGTCCACAGGTCCAGCACGAAGCCCAACGCGCGCCGGCGTCGAGTGGGTGGGGCGTCGTCGGGCACTCGAACCGGGCGGGCGTCGGGAAGGATGCGCACCAGCGCCACACCGATGAACCAGCCCAGCAGGCCGCCCGACGTGTTGGTGATGAGGTCATCGACATCCGCGAGCCGGTAGGCGCACGGGGCGAGGCCCCAGACGGCGGTGCCCTGGGTGGTCTCGATGGCCAGGGACACCCCGAACGACGCGAGGAGCGCGACGCCGATCCCGCGACGGTAGCGATACGACACGTAGATGCCCAGTGGGATGAAGAACACCACGTTGAAGAAGACCTGCAGGAAGACCCCCGACGTCAGGGTCTGCAGCAGCGAGTGGTCGGTCGCGTACGCGGTGACGTCGTCCAGCGAGGCCAGCGGCTGCAGATTCAGATGAGAACGCTCGGCGTGCTTGGCGCAGTAGTTCCCAGCGAAGTTCGGCAGCGGGAAGAGCGTGAAGGCGACGAGGGAACTGGCGTAGAGGACGATGGAGGCTGAGACCAGAGCCGGCCAGCCGCGGAAGTGCCCGAAGCGCCGATACTGCAGAGCCACCCACGGAGCGACGAGCAGCACGCCGATGACGGCGAAGAACACGAAGGCGTACTCCGTGCTGCTGATCCACGCGTTCACCGCTGCACCCTATGCGGGATCCGCGTGACCATCTTCTACGCCCGCTCGAGGACCAACCCGATCACCGCATCGCCGTGCTCAGCCAGCTTCTTCGGGCCGACCCCCGGGATCTCGGCCAACGCGTCGAGGTCCTGCGGGCGCTGCTCGGCGATTGCGATGAGCGTGACGTCGGTGAAGACGACGTACGCGGGCACGGACTTCTCCCGCGACAGGTTCAACCTCCACGCGCGCAGGGACTCCAGCAGACCCTCGTCGACGTCCGACGGGCACGATGAGCACCGGCCGAGCGTGCGTTCGGGCGCAGTGACGAGGCCCTTGCGGCAGACCCGACAGCGCGCTGGAGCCTTCTGCTTTCGCTCGGTGCGGCGCCGGCCGGAGCCGCGGTGGGCGATGCCGGCCCTACCCGCCACGGGAACATCGCCGACCCGAAGATCCTGCAGGAATCGGCTGAGCGACCGGCTTGCGCGGCCGCCGGCGTGCCGGCTGCGCGCCCACGAGAGCGTGAGCCGATCCGCCGCCCGGGTCACCGCGACGTACAGCAGCCGACGCTCCTCCTCGATCTGGTCGTCGGACTCGGCATACGACAGCGGCATCAGGCCCTCACTGCAGCCGATCACGAAGACGATCGGCCACTCCAGGCCCTTCGCCGCATGGATGGTCGCGAGCGTGACGCCGTCGGCCACCGGGGCGTGCTGGGCCGCGGCCCGGGCGTCGAGTTCGGTGATGAACGCCGGCAGGGACTCCTCCAGCCCCGGGCCGAGGTCATCGGCGAGGGACACGAGCGCGGTCAGCGACTCCCAGCGCTCGCGGACAGCACCGGCGGTGCGCGGCGGCTCGGGGGTCCAGCCGGCGGCCGAGAGCACCGCGCGGACCTCCTCGCCCAGGGGACCGGAGACCTCTCCTGCTCGTGCAGCTCCGCGCAGACGCGTGACCGCCTCCCGCACCTCGGGGCGCTCGAAGAAGCGCTCGGTGCCGCGCAGCATCACCGGGATGCCGGCCTCGGCGAAGGCCTCCTCCAGCACCTCCGACTGCGCGTTGACCCGGAACAGCACCGCGATGTCGCGGGCCGGGACACCCTCAGCGATATGGGCCTTGACCGCCGCGGCGATCTGGGCGGCCTCCTCGAGATCGTCGGACCACTCCTGGATCACCGGGCTCGGGCCAGCAGGACGCTGGGACACGAGGGTCAGGGAACTCGGCGAGCCGTCGACCATGATCCCGTTGGCCCACTGGACGATCTCCGGTGTGCAGCGGTAGCAGCGCTCGAGCTTGACCTCGGTGGCGTCCGGGAAGTCGCGCCGGAAGTTCGTCAGGTAGCTCGGGGTGGCGCCGGTGAACGTGTAGATGGTCTGGTTGGCATCGCCGACGACGCACACGTCGTCGCGGTCGCCGAGCCACATCCGCAGCAGGTAGCGCTGCAGGGGGTTGACGTCCTGGAACTCGTCGACGGTGAACCAGCGGTATGCGGATCGGATCTCGTCGGCGATGTCGGGGCGGCGATCGAGCGCGGCGGCAGTGTTGAGCAGGACGTCCTCGAAGTCGAGGAGTCCACGGGCCGACTTCGCCTGCTCGTACGCGTCGAGCACCGCCGCCATGGCCGGAGGGGGAACGGCGAGCGTGCGACGTACCTCGGCAGCGCGCTTGCCGATCTCCTCACCGCTGAGGAAGTTGACCTTCGCCCACTCGACATCGCCGGACAGGTCACGCACCGTGGCCATGTCGGTCGGGACCGAGCACCGGGAGGCGGCCTCGGCGACGAGGCGGGCCTTGCTCGGCAGGAGCTCCGGGAACTCCCCGCCGCTGAGCCGCGGCCAGAAGTAGCGCAGCTGGCGCAGGGCCGCGGAGTGGAAGGTGCGCACCTGGGCGCCCTCGACACCGAGATCGCGCAGCCGCAGGCGCATCTCCCCCGCGGCACGCGTAGTGAACGTGACCGCGAGAGTGCGGCGGGCCTCGTGCCGGCCGGTGGCGACCCCATGGGCGATGCGATGGGTGATGGCGCGGGTCTTGCCGGAGCCGGCTCCGGCGAGGACGACGACGGGCCCGTCGAGGGCCTCGGCCACGGCCCGCTGCTCCGGGTCCAGGCCGGCGAGGATGGCGTCGTCGGTCACGGGAGCGATCGTGTCACAGGGGTGCGACGCCTCCATCCGTGGTTCGCTGGTCCCCGGCGCGTGCACCCCATCCCTCTCGCGAGTGGCCAGGTGTCGGGGTGCGAGAGCGCCATTCGACCCCGACACCTGGCCACTCGCGGAGGTGGTCATGCCGACGGTCGCGCTGATCGCCAACCCCCGCGCCGGGCGTGGCCGGGCGCTGGCCGCCGCGGCCTCCGCGAGGGGCCGCCTGGCCTGGGCCGGAATCGATGCGGAGCTCATGGCGCCGTCAGCAGTGACGGACATCCCGGCTGCCGTCGATCGAGCGCAGCGGCTCGGAGCCACGGCCGTGATCGCCTGCGGCGGAGACGGCACGGTGCACCAGGTGCTGCAGTCCGTGCATGCGGCCGGGCTGCCGCTCGGGATCCTGCCGCTGGGAACGGGCAACGACATCGCCCGCTCCCTCGACCTGCCCGTCGGCGACCTCGATGCCTGGGTCGACGTGATCGCCGATGTGCTGACGCGGGGAGCCACGCGCACGGTCGACCTCGCCCGGATCGACACTGCGGCCGAGACGATCTGGTCCCTGGCGGTGACGTCTGTCGGGTTCGACTCGGCCGTGAACGAGCGGGCCGACCGCACGCAGCGCATTCCCGGGACGCTCCGGTACGTCGCCGCCGTCATCGGCGAGCTCGCGGCGCTGTCGTCCCATCAGGTGACCCTGCTCGCCGATGGGACGACTGTGGCCGGCGCTGCCACGCTCGTGGCGATCGGCAACGGCCCGACCTATGGCGGCGGGATGCGCATCTGCCCCGATGCCCGCCTCGATGACGGGCTGCTGCATGTGACCTGGGTCGATGCCGCACCGCGGAGGACGATCCTGCGGGTGTTCCCGCAGATCTTCAGCGGCCGACACATCGAGCACCCGATGGTGCGGACGATGACGGCTCGCGAGGTCCGTGTCGAGGCGCCGACAGCGGTGACCTACACCGACGGTGAACGGGTCGGCCCGGCCGTTCTCGCCATCAGCGCCGAGCCCGAAGCCCTGTCCGTCGTTGCCCGGTGATCGGAACGTGGCCCGTCTCCCTGCACCTCGGGAGGCGGGCCACTAGTTTGTCGGCATGACCTCACTGCTCCCGCTGACGATGTACTCGACCGTCTGGTGCGGCTACTGCCAGCGCCTCAAGGCGCAGATGACCCGCGAGGGCATCGAGTTCGTCGAGGTCGACATCGAGCACGACGACGCCGCCGCAGCGATCGTGGAGGACGTCAACCACGGCAACCAGACCGTGCCGACGCTGCAGTTTCCGGACGGGTCGTTCGCGACGAACCCGTCGATCAAGCAGGTCAAGGAAAGGCTGGCGATTCCATAGCTGGGCGTCACATGCGCCCGCTGTTGTGACGCCCAGCTATGGAATCAGCGCTTGGCGCCGAGGGGGCGTGACCAGTCGCCGGGCAGCTCCCCGCCGTACCAGCGCTCGATGAGGCGCCGCGCGATCGAGATGTCCG
>JAUHZW010000256.1 GCA_030425745.1 Actinomycetes bacterium | reverse complement strand
GGGCGCGGGATAGCCTGCATGCATGAGGGGGGTCACACGGCGGGTTGCACGCCGGGCCGGAGTCAGCGTGGTCTCCGCGGTGCTTGCTGTGGCCTTTGCGCCCGTTGCGGAGGCTGACCCCGTCGCCTTCCCGCTCAGTGCACTGGAGAGTGCCTTCCTCACCGACGCCGACATCAAGGCTCTCGCTGATTGGGGCGCCGTCGAGCCGGTGACGGCTCCGGGGACTGAATGCACCGAGTACGCGGGCGGGACGTGGTACCAGTGCGTGCGCGATTACCCGCTGCACCAGTTCGGGAGTCGGCCGTACTTCCTGCGAGTCATCTCCGTGAATGATGTCGCAGGAGCGCGGGATCTCTTCGATCGGTCCAAGGTGAGTATCGAGGCGGCAGGCGTGGAGACGCTGTCGAGTGACGCCACATCCTTCAGCGTCGTCCGGCGCGATTACGCCAGCTCGCCGCACCGCATCGTGACGTCAGGCCGTCTTGTGGGGAATCACTATGTGGAGGCGGCCTGCTGGGGTGCGGCGGATCGGTTCCGCGCCGAGGACATCAACAGCTGCACGCAGCTGCTGATCAATGCGCAGAGCGAGAGGCTCACCGATCTGGTGTCGCCGATCGTCACCCCGCCGGGCGCGCCGACGGACGTGCTCGTGGACGTCGACGATGGCCGCGCGACGGTCACGTGGCTGGCTCCGACCGACGACGGAGGCGCACCCATCACCCGCTACACGGCGACGACGTCGGGAGGGGATCTCACGTGCTCGGTCGAATCGACGGCAGCCGACGTGCAGTCGTGCGTGATCCCCGGCGCTCGGCCGGGCAAGACCTACGTGTTCACCGTCACGGCCGAGAACAGCGCCGGAGCCGGAGCCGAATCGACGGCCTCGAGCGCGGCAGGGTTCACCACCCGGGCGAGCAAGCCCCGAGGTGTGCGAGCACGTGTGGCCGATACCCGGGCCACCATCACCTGGAAGCGACCGAAGGAACTGGGTGGTCTCCCGGTGCGGCGGTATGTCGTGACCGATCAGCGGGGTGCAACGGTGTGCACCGCCAGTGGGCGTTCGTGTGTGGCCTCAGAGCTGGACCCTGACACGCGCTACCGCTTCACCGTGCGAGCCGTGAATGCCCGAGGCGCTGGACCGGGCGCCACCACGCGGTGGGTCCGCACGCCGCAGCCCCCTCCCGCGCCACTGCCTGACCCGGTTCCCCAGGAGAAGCCGGAGCAGACCGTTGGATGAGGGGAGAACCGCCATGGCGAGGTTGACGCTGCGACGCTTGTCGCGCACGACTGCAGTGCGACGGCAGGTCTCCGCGGGCGCGGCGCTCGCGATGGTCTTCGCGGGTGGAGTCGTGGCCTCAGCGCCCACCGCTGTTGCCGCCGATGCCCCTCCCGTGGCGGACATGTACCCGACGAACGTCGTCGCGACGCCTCTGCCGGGCGGAGCTCGTGTCTCGTGGGATCCGGTGACCGTGGTCGGTCGCATCGACCTCGGCGGCGGATACGGCGGTGCGTCCATCGCGACGCGCTACTTCGTGACCTCGTCGTACGACCCGACGACGAACAGCGGCTACCGCACGTGCGTCGTCGAGGTGCCGGAGACCTCCTGTGTCATCACCGGTCTGGTCAACGGTGCGTCGTACACCTTCGAGGTCAAGACGGGCACGCGCATGGTCGCCCACAACAGCCCGACATGGACGGGCGAGGCCCCCGCCTGGAGCGACTACTCCCCACCTAGTGAGGCCGTGACCCCCTGCTGCGATGCACCGACGGCGGTCGAGGGAGTCGCGGCCACGGTGGCAGGAGACGGCGTCGACGTCGCCTGGTCACCGCCCGCCGTGTGGGGCGGCGCGGCGTCCCTCACCTACACGGTGTCCTCGCCCGAGGGCGCGGTCCTGTGCTCCACGGAGGCCACGTCCTGCCGGATCGAGGACGTCTCGTACGGCACTCCGGAGTCCTTCGCTGTTGTCGCGACGAACTCCGGCGGGACCGGGCCGGCTGTGCGATCTGCCGCCGTCACGGTCCCGGTCCAGGCCCCGCAGGCACCGATCGCCGGGCAAGTCCGGTACACCCGCAGTGGCGCGGCCGTGGTGCGCTGGCGCCCGCCCGCACGGGATGGCGGCTCAGCCATCACCGGCTATGTCGTGAGGTCATCTCCCGGGGGTCGTTCGTGCACGTCGTCGGGCGCACCTCGGTGCACTGTGACGGGGCTGTCCAGCGGTCGCGCCTACACGTTCACCGTCCGTGCACTGAACAGCGCAGGGACCAGTGCGGCTTCGGCCCCGATCGTGGCGGGCCGGCTCGTCACTCCCGCGAGCCAGCCGAGGAATCTGGCGGCCGATCCCAGCACTTCCTCCATCGCCCTGACCTGGTCACGACCGGCCACCACCGGCGGAGGCAAGCTGCTGCGCTACGTCGTCGAGGACGGGTCGCAGGTCGTCTGCCAGTCACGGCGCACCAGTTGCACCGTGACCGGCCTCGCCCCGGGCTCCGAGCATCGCTACCGCGTCTATGCGGTGAACACGTCGGGCCAGGGCCGGGCGGCGACCGTCACGGCGGCCACGACCGTGCCCCGCGTCGCCCCTCCCGCTCTCCCTGTCCAGCCCGGGCCGCCACCGGCGGCGCCCAAGCCTGAGCAGCAGGTGAGCTAGTCATCGCGCGCAGGGTGGTGTCACCTGCCACACTCGTGAACCGGCGGGGATGACGGAACTGACGGGGGCACCATGCGAGGAGTGCGAATCCTGCTCGGCGCTGTGCTGGCCATCGGAGGCCTGACGGCGGGAGCATCTGCGGCCACAGCAGCCGACGCCCCTGAAGGTGTGGGGTCCCCCGGGCCTGCAGCACTATGTCGACCACATGATGGCTGCGCTCGAACCCGACATCGGGTACCGCATCGCCCATCACGAGGACCTCACGTGGGAACCGATCGTCGAGGTCACCGAGGTGTCGGCACACGGCGGCGCATCGCTGCGCATCACCGTCGACGGCAAGGTCGCGCTCGACAAGACTTTTCCCGACCCCAACGGCGAAGAACAGGGCGGCACGACCCGCGACTACAACGG
Source organism: Actinomycetes bacterium (assembly GCA_030425745.1). Classification (GTDB taxonomy): domain Bacteria; phylum Actinomycetota; class Actinomycetes; order S36-B12; family S36-B12; genus UBA10649. The sequence goes on along the minus strand of JAUHZW010000256.1, from coordinate 61 downwards.
GCACTACACCATCGACCTCCCCGCCGGGCCGCACGAGATCACCGTCGAAAACCCCGGCGCC
>JAUHZW010000255.1 GCA_030425745.1 Actinomycetes bacterium | reverse complement strand
GTCCTTGGTACTGGTCTTGCCGCTCGAACCGGTGACGGCGACCACCGTGCAGTCGAGCCGCTCGCGGCGGTACCAGGACGCCAGGCGTCCCAGCGCGAGGACCGGATCATCGACCACCACGCACGGCAGATCGATGCTCCCTTCAGCCGAACCACCCTCCCCCGTCAGCGGGCGCGCGCTCAGGACGAGCGATGCACCGGCGGCCACGGCCTCGGCAGCGTGGTCATGACCGTCGGAACGCTCCCCCACGATGGCGACGAACAGATCCCCCGGCTCGACCTCGCGGGAATCAGCCACCACCCGCAGGACGGAGGACGCGTCAGGATCGGTGAGGCCATGGAGCGAGCCACCGACGGCATCCGCGATCTCCCGAGGAGTCAGTGGGATCACGCGCCGGCTCCGAGTGCCGCAGCGAGGACGAGGGTGTCATCGAAGGGTGTTACCACGCCCGCGACCTCCTGACCCTGCTCGTGCCCCTTGCCGAGCAGCACGATGATGTCACCGGGCCCAGCCATGTCCACGGCAACGCTAACGGCTTCGGCCCGGTTTCCCACGTCACGCACCTCAGTGTCCGCCTCGGTGGCCCCTCGAGCCCCGGCCGCGACGGAGGAGCGGATCGTCGCCGGATCCTCCGAGCGGGGATTGTCATCGGTGACGATCACGATGTCCGCTCCGCGCGCGGCCGCCGCTCCCATCAGCGGCCTCTTGGAACTGTCCCGATCCCCGCCGGCGCCCAGGACCGCGATCACCCGCGCCGGGGCCGTGCTCCGGATCGAGGCGAGCACCCGATCGATCGCATCGGGGGTGTGGGCGTAGTCGACGATGCCGACCACGTCCGGGCCACCCGCTGGATCATGCCGCCGACCGGCGACCTGCATCCGTCCGGGCACCGAGGCGCCTCCCAGCCCGAGTGCAGCGGCAGCAGCGTCCACACCGCAGGCCCGCAGAACAGCGAAGGCACACAAGGCGTTGGCCACGTTGTAGTCGCCGGGCAGTGGGACGTGGACCAGGGTCTCCTCGTCCCGGGGCCCGATGATCTGCACGGCGGTGCCGACCGACACAGGCCGCACCTCGACTGCGTGCCAGTCCGCGCCGGGATCGCTCACCGACCACGTGTAGACCGGGATGCTCGCCTCATCGGCCAGCCGTCGGCCGTACTCGTCGTCGATTCCGATGATTCCCAGTGCGGCATGCTCGGGACTGAACAGCTGCGCCTTCGCCCTGAAGTACGACTCCATGTCACCGTGGTAGTCCAGATGGTCGCGGGAGAGCTGCGTGAAGGCGGCCACATCGAAGCGGAATCCGTCGACGCGATGCTCCTCCAGCGCGATCGAGCTGACCTCCATGACCGCGAACTGGACCTGCGCCTGCCGCATGACCGCCAGGATCGCCTGCAGGTCGGTCGCCTCGGGAGTGGTCCGGACCCCGGGATGGCTCTGACCGTTCACGTGCACCCCGACAGTGCCGACCGACCCTGACCGCAGGCCCGCGGCAACAAACCCTGCCTCCACCATCGCGGACACCGTGGTCTTGCCGTTCGTCCCGGTGACGCCGACGAGCTGCAGGTCGCGCGCGGGCCATCTGTGCACCGCCGCGGCGACCGGCGCGGCGATCGCGCGGGGTTCGGGGACGACGAGAACCGGGACGTCGAGAGCCGCGCAGATCCGGCCGCCCTCCTCGTCCGTGAGCACCGCCACAGCGCCCTGCTCCACGGCATCGGCTGCGAACAGGGCACCGTGCGTCAGTCGCCCCGGCAACGCGAGGTAGAGATCGCCGGTACGCACGTCACGGGAGTCGAGCGTCGCCCCGGCGACCAGCCGGTCACCCGCGAGCGAGCTGACCGGCTCGAGTTCGGGCACCGCCGCGCACACCTCGGCGAGGGAGACCGGGTGGGGATCAGGCCGAAGCGAGTCGCCCATCACTCCTCACCCGCCGAGCGGCAGGCGTGAGGCCTTGGCACCCGTCGGCGGGATCTGTCGGGCCTGCAGCGCGTAGGTCATCACCCGCTTGAACACCGGGCCACCGAGCTGACCGCCGTAGCGGCCGACCTTCGGATTGTTGATGGAGACGGCGACCACCAGCTCCGGTGCGTCGACCGGTGCCATGCCGATGAAGGAGGCGACGACCCCGCGGTAGCACCCGCAGTCGGCATTGAAGGCCTGGGCGGTACCGGTCTTGCCGCCGACGCGGTAGCCGGGGATCGCGGCGTTGGGCGCCGTGCCGCCCGGACCCACGACCGACTCGAGCATCGCGCGGACCTGACTGGCGGCCTCCGGGGAGACGACCCGGGTCGGCTCTGCCTGCTCGGGGACCTCCACGGACCCGTCGGCCTTGATCAGTTCGTCGACCAGACGGGGCTGGAGCCGCACGCCGTCGTTGGCGATGGTGGCGAACACATTCGCCGCCTGCACCGCGTTCATGCTGAAGCCCTGACCGAAGGCGATCGTGGGCATCGACGTGGGTGACCAGTCGTCGTAGGCGGGCACGAAGCCGCTGGCCTCGCCGGGGAACCCGAGCCCGGCCTTCTCCCCGACGCCGAACTTCTTGAGGTACTTCGAGAGCTTTCGTCCGCCGATGCGCTCCGCGGCGAGGATGGTGCCGATGTTGCTCGACTTCGCCATGATCCCGGACAGCGTCAGGTTGAGGGTGCCGTGCGGGGTGTGGTCGTTGAAGTCCTCGCCACCGCGCATCAGGACCGGGGGGATCTTGAACCACGAGTACGGCGTCGCCTTGCCCTCGTTGACGACCGCGGCCAGCGTCATGAGCTTGGCGGTCGATCCGGGCTCGAACACCTCCGTCAGTGCTCGGTTGCCGAGGTTCTTCGCCTCAGCGGATCCCGGATCGTTCGGGTCGAACGTCGGAGCCGTGGCGAGCGCCAGGATGTCGCCGGTCTGCGGGTCCATCACGACGACGCTGCCGCTGTCCGCGCGGGACTTGCGCACCTGTCGGGCGATCGCCTCCTGCGCGATGAAGGCGCGGCCATGCAGGCGGCGCACAGTGTCCTTCACTGGGCGGCGCGGGACGTGCTCAGCGCCTATTCCGCAGCGCTTGGCCCGGACCGGGATTTGCGGAGGCTGTCGGCGCTCGAACCGCGTGTCGTGCCGGTTCTGGATCAACTGAAAGATTACC
>JAUHZW010000254.1 GCA_030425745.1 Actinomycetes bacterium | reverse complement strand
GCCGGACCATGGGTGATCAGATCCTCATCACGGGCATCAGCGGTGTCGGCCACCACGGCGTCTTCGAGCATGAGCGCCGCGATGGTCAGGACTTCAGCGTCGATGTCGCCCTCGAGGTCGACCTGCGTCGCTCGGCCTCGTCAGATGACCTCGCCGACACCGTCGACTACGGGACGGTGGCGTCGGATGTCCACGCCCTGATCACCGGAGAGCCCTACGACCTCATCGAGACTCTGGCCGAGGAGATCGCGACAGCGTGCCTGCGGCACCGCGCTGTCGAGTCCGTGACCGTCACGGTCCACAAGCCGCAGGCACCGATCACCGTCCCGTTCGACGATGTCGCGGTGCGCATCACCCGGAGCCGGTCTGATGCGTGAGGCCGTCCTGGCACTCGGCTCCAACCTCGGCGACAGCGCCGAGACCCTGCGCGGGGCCGTGGTCGCGCTCCAGACGGTCCCCGGAGTCCAGGTGCGTGCGGTCTCGTCAGTGGTCGAGACCGACCCGGTCGGCGGCCCGGAGCAGGGCGTCTACCTCAATGCCGTCGTCGTCATCGGAACCGACCTTGAACCGATGCCCCTGCTGGCTGCGTGCCAGCGCATCGAGCAGGACTTCGACCGCGTGCGTGAGGTGCGCTGGGGGCCGCGCACGCTGGACATCGACGTCATCGCCATCGATGGTGTCCGCTCCGACGATCCGGACCTGACGCTGCCGCATCCGAGGGCGCACGAGCGCGGATTCGTGCTCGTGCCGTGGCTGGATGCCGATGCGGATTCCGTGCTGCCGGGCCACGGGCCCGTGTCCGACCTTCTTGCCGGTGTCGACACCTCGGGTGTTCGATCCACGGACATCGTGCTGCTCGGGGATCCGTCGTGAACGCCATGCAGCCGACCCGGATCCGCCTGCTGGTGGGCATCGCGGTGATCTGTGCCGCCCTCGGGTGGGGCACGGTGCAGATCGTGTCGGCCTGGCTCGGTCGCCTGGTCCCCGTGCCGTGGCTCGCCGCCGCGGCGCTGTGGCTGGTGGCCGGTGCTCTGGCGTGGTGGACGTTCCAGGCACGCCCGCGGCTGCAGGGACGCCCGGACGTCAAGCCGATGGAGGCGATCGTGGCGGCGCGGTCCGCTGCGTTGGCGATGGCCGCTTCGCGGATCGGTGCGGTGATGGCGGGCTTCTATGCCGGTGTCGCGATCGGCCTGGTGGCCTCGATCGGCACGCCCTCCGGGCTGCAGGCCTTCTGGTCGTCGACCATCGCGGCTGCCGGGGCGGTCGGCCTCGCTGCGGCGGCGCTGTGGCTGGAGCACTCGTGTCGTGTTCCCCTCGACCGGGATGACGACCCGCGCGCGTAGGCTGCCCCCATGAGTGATGTGGCCCTCGAGGACCTGCCGTTCGATGACCTGCGACACAAGGCGTTCGCATACGCCGAGCGGCACGTCGACATCGGCTTCTTCACCGACCTGTTCTCGCACATGCCGGGCATGGTGGCGATCGAGGGCGAGGGCGGCGACCTCGGAGCCGTTGGCGGGACGTTCATCGAGACGGTGCGTGCGGTCAAGCAGATGATGGGCGACGCCGACCTCGACGAGACAACCGAGACGCTGCTGCGGGCACGCTTCGTGACGTATCTCCGCGAGCACGGCGAGGAGTGAGGCAGTAGCCGAAACACCCTCCGATGCCTCGTCGCTCGTGGCGGGAATCCGCGCTGAATACCAGCCACGAGCGACGAGGCATCGGGGTGCGTCAGCGGTCGACATCCCCCATCACGACCGGGAAGCTCATCACCGCATCTCCCAGGGACCCCATCGGCACCCCGACGAGGGCCGTTCCCATCGCGGACATGGTCGCGAAGGACGCCGAGCGGATCTTCATCCGCCACGGGTGCTTGTCGCCCGCTCCGACGAGCAGGCACCCCGCGACGCCGATCGGCCCCTCGACCGCCGTGTAGGTCATGCCCTCGGGCAGTCGCACCACCTTCGGCAGCGGCACATCGATCGGGCCGTCACCCAGCGAGTCCAGCCGATCCAGCGACGCGCCGGCCAGCCGCACCGCCAGCGGGATCTGATCCAGCATCGCCGCATAGCGCGCTCGCGCATCACCCCCGGAGTGCACCGGCACCTGGACCAGTTCGGCGAGCTCGTCGTAGAGCAGGTAGGGCTCGTCGCGTCGCAGATCCCAATCCACACCGCTCGCCCTCCCGACGGGGCCGCCGAGGCCGTACTCGAGAGCCGCCTCAGTGGTCAACGGAGCCAATCCCGCCAGATCGGCAGTCTCTGCCTCGACGCCCTCCATGATCGCGGGAAGCGCCGACTCCACGACGTCGAGCGTCGTGCGGATGCGTTCGCGATCGGCCATGTCGACGGCAGCCGCCACCCCACCGATGCGGGTGAATGCCGGATGCATGCGGCTGCCGGTCACGGCCTCGAGGGCCGTGACGAGCTGCTCTCGCAGTCGTTCAGCCTCGGCCCGAGCAGGGCCGGCCACCGGCGCGAGGAACGGCAGCAGCGCCGCGACCCGCTCGATCTCCAGCAGCAGCATCCGCGTCCATGTCGCCCGTTCGGGCGGTGTGATGCCCAGGGCGGCCTCCGCCGCCAGCGCGACGCTGACCTCGGAACTGAACGACGACAGCCAGTCATGCCGGTCAGCGAGCAGCATCGCCTGCCGCAGATCCCGTGACTCGAACAGCTTCTCGGCGCTGCGGTGCATCAGGCCGACTCGAACATCGGCCGCGACGACCGCCCCATCCTCGATCGACACGTGCAACTGGAAGCCCGGGTGCGTGGTCGGGTGCCGAGGGTCGATGTCCACGGCGCCGTCACACGGCAGCATGGCCGCGGTGCCCACGGCGAGGAGCTGCTCGTTCGGCATGCGGTCATCCTGACAGTTGGATGCTCCCATCGCCCCCGTGGGGCAGAGCCTCTACGCTCGCGTAGCGTGACGAGTGAACCGCAGCCGCCACGCCTGCGCGTCGGAATCATCGGCGCCGGTCGTGTCGGCGCCGTCCTCGGCGCAGCCCTGCGACGCGCCGGCCATGAACTCGTGGCCGTCTCGGCGGTCTCCGACCTCTCCCGTCTGCGCGCCGAGGCCCTGCTCCCGGGGGTACCGATCCTGCCCGCGGCCGATGTCCCGGCGGAGGCGGA
>JAUHZW010000253.1 GCA_030425745.1 Actinomycetes bacterium | reverse complement strand
ATCACCCTGTGGGTGGTGAGCGGGGGAGGCGATCCGGGCGCTCGCGTGGCCCTCCTGGTGATCGCTCCCGCGTTGGGGGCGATCGTGGCGCCGACACCGGTGGCGGCGCTGGTGTCAGCGGTGACGGTGCTCACGGCCGCGGTGGTGTCGGCCGTGACGTTCGGTCAGCAGTTCGGTGACGCGCTCCCGGCGCTGGTGTGGGTGATCGCGATCAGCGGTGCAGCGGTGGTGCTGGCGTCGGTGCGACCCAGGATCGTCGTCGCGCCTGCGCGATCAGGCCCGGCGGAGTCGACCACGGCCAGTCCGTCTACCACGCCTGACCGTGAGGATCCGATCACCGGACTCCCCACGCGCACAGCGGTGCTGGATGCCTACGCCGGACCGTTGGCGGGTCCTGCGCGGCTGGTGGCACTGCTGGACATCGACGACCTCGCCGGGGTCAACGATGCCCACGGACACGACATCGGAGACACCCTGCTGTTCGCGGTCGGCGGGCGCACCCGGTGGGCGCTCGACGAGCGGCCCGAGCCCGCGGACGAGGTCGTGGCCCGGTGGGGTGACGACGAGTTCATCGTCATCATCTCCGGCGTCGATGACGATGCACAGGCCCTGTTGGACCACATCGTCAGCAAGGTCAACGACAACCAGATCCGCACCGACTCCGGTCTGATCGAGGCCACGTTGAGTGCCGGCGCCGCGGTGTGGCGGCCGGGGGAGCCGCTGGTGGACGCTCTGCGCGCGGCCCGGGTGTGTCTGCACCGCGCCAAGGCCCGGGGATCGGCTCAGGTCGAGATCGATCTCTCGGTCGAGGGGTAGCGTGACGGCGATGCACAGCCACAGTCATGGGCCGCCGGGCGGCCGGCTCACACGCTGGGCCTGGCTGTCGCTGGCCGCAGCCGTGGCCACCATCGGGATGAAGCTCGTGGCCTACGGGCTGACCGGCTCGGTGGGCCTGCTGTCCGATGCCCTGGAGTCGGTGGTCAATCTGGTGGCGGCGGTTGTGGCACTGGTCGCCCTCACCATCGCGGCACGGCCGGCCGACCGCAGCCATCCCTTCGGCCACGGCAAGGTCGAGTACTTCTCCGCGGGAGCGGAGGGGCTGATGATCGTGGTGGCGGCCGGCATGATCATCTGGTCAGCGATCGACCGCCTGCTGAACCCGCAGGCCCTCGAGGATCTCGGGATCGGCCTGGCCATCACTCTCGGCGCCACCGTCGTCAACGGGGTGGTCGGCATCCTGATCCTGAGAGCCGGGCGGCGGCACCGGTCGATCACCCTCGTGGCCGACGGCAAGCACCTGCTGACGGACGTATGGACCTCGGTCGGGGTCATCGTCGGCGTCGGTGTCGTCGCGCTCACCGGCTGGCTGCCGCTCGACTCGATCGTGGCCATCGCCGTCGCGGTCAACATCCTGTGGACCGGCGGTCGGCTCGTCCTGCACTCCACCCGCGGCCTCATGGACCACGCGATGTCCGATGACGATGTCGAGGTGATCACCAGGTGCCTTCGCGAGAGCACCACGAGCGAGCCGCAGGTGCGCATCCATGGCCTGCGTACCCGGGAGTCCGGGCGGGAGCGCTTCGTGTCGATGCACGTGCTGGTGCCGGGGGAGTGGACGGTGGCTCGCGGGCACGACGTCCTCGAGGCGATCGAGGGGCGGCTGCGCGAGGAGCTGCCGGGTGTCATGGTGCACACCCATCTGGAGCCGGTCGAGGATCCGCGCTCCTACGGCGATGCGCACGGCGCCCTGTCGGTGGACCTCACCCCGGAGGCGGACTGATCATGGCCACGATCGCGGTGACGGGTGACGAGGTCGCCGTCCGGCTGAGCCGCTGGGCGGTGCTCGGGTCGATCCACTGGTCGGGATCGGTCACCGCGCCGCGCAGCGCAGTGGTCGGCGTGGAGTTCGTCGACGATGCCTGGACCCGACTGAGGGGCATCCGGGCGCCGGGCACGGGGCTGCCGGGGGTGATCATGCTGGGCACGACCCGTGCGCACGGGCAGAAGGACTTCTGCGCCGTCTACGGGCATCGCCCCGGTGTGGTGGTCACGTTCGATCCCGCGAGGAGCGAGTTCGCCCGCTGGGTGCTGACCGGGGACCCGGCAGTCGTCGCCCCCGGGCTCGGCGGCTAGAGGACGCGGCCGGGGGTGCCGTTCTCGGCGACGACCGGCAGCCCCGAGGCGGCCCAGGCGCCCATGCCGCCCTCGACGTTGTAGGTCGTGTAGCCCATGTTGGACAGCGCGTTCGCGGCGGCCATCGAACGGCCACCCGAGCGGCAGATCAGGATCAGGGGCTTGTCCTGAGGGAGTGCGTCGACGTTGAAGGACTGCAGCGGCATGAAGGCAGCGCCGGGTGCCGCGCCGGCGGTGGTCTCCTGATGCTCGCGCACATCGACGAACGTCGCGCCCTGGGCGACGAGGTCGGCGACATCGACGGGAGTGATGTTGATGGGAGCGTTCATGGCTTCCTCCAGATGCTGGTTGATCAGGTCGGGGGTCAGGTCTCGGTGAGGGTGAGGCGGGACGTTCCGGTGGCCCAGGTCGTCTCGAAACTGAAGCGGCCGCCCAGGACCTCAGTGCGACGCCACTCGATGGGCTGGCCCTGCGCGGTGGTGAGTCGTTCGATGGACAGCAGGGGGGTGCCGGGGTCGACACACAGGAGCGCGCCGAGTACCTCATCGGCGACCGTGGCGGTGATGCTCTCGTGCCCCGCATCGACGACTACGCCGATGCTCTGAAGCACGTCGTAGAGCGCGGTGTGGGTGAAGTCGGCGTCGAGAAGGGGGTGCGCGAGGGTGTGGGGGAGCCAGCTGATGTCGTGGGCGAGCGGTTCGCCATCGGCCAGGCGCACGCGCTCGATCACCGTGAGGGCCGCCTCAGGGGCCAGCCCGAGGCGTTCGGACACACTGGCGTCCGTCGTGGCCTCGAGTCGGATGACCTCGCTGGTCTGGGTCGCGCCCTGTGACTCCACGGACCGGAAGAGGGAGTAGACCGAGCCCAGGCTCTGGGAGAAGTCGCCCTGCACGGTGGAGGTGCGGCCACGGCTGCTGGAGATGACCCCCTCGCTGCGCAGTGCTCGCAGGGCCTCGCGGACGGTGTGCCGGCTGACCCCGTACTCCTCGCACAGGGCGAG
>JAUHZW010000252.1 GCA_030425745.1 Actinomycetes bacterium | reverse complement strand
GGAGGACCAGGTCGCATCCGGCACCGACGCGGTCGAGGAACTGCGCCGTGATCTCGCAGTCGATGACGAGGACTCGGCACGAGACGTCGAACTGCAGTTGCTCGCAGCAGAGGGTGGGGTGGCGGCTCTCAGTGGTCCGGGCGTGATCGTGACGATCGATGATGCCCCGGACGCGGCTGCCGGATCCCTGAATCGTGTCCTCGACCGGGACCTCCAGGACATCGTCAACTCGCTGTGGCGGATGGGCGCAGAAGGCATCGCGGTCAACGACGAACGTCTCACGCAGACCAGCGCGATCAGGGGTGCCGGTGAGGCCATTCTCGTGAACTATCAGCCCTTGAACCGGCCCTACGTCGTGGCCGCGGTCGGGACGAGTTCCGCCGGCACGGACGGCAGCGACCTGGAGGCCCTGCTCGAGGTCCTGTCGAGGGACTACGGGCTGGTCTCATCGATCACGGTCGGTGACGTAGCGTTGGGCCCGGGGGAGGCGCACGACTCCCGGTTCGCCCGCAGCACCACCGATTCCGCCGTCAGTGAGGGAGCCGCATCGTCATGATCGCGATCATCGGGCTCCTCGTCGGTATCGCAGTCGGCATTCTGTGGCATCCGGTCGTGCCCCTGTGGATGGAGCCGTATCTGCCGATCGCGATCGTGGCCGCTCTCGACGCGGTGGTCGGCGGATTCCGTGCGCTGATCCAGAAGCGCTTCGACGACCGCATCTTCGCCGTGAGCTTCCTCTCGAACGTCTTCATCGCGGCCCTGCTCGTCTTCATCGGGGATCAGCTGGGTGTCGGCGCCCAGATGTCGACGGGTGTCGTGGTCGTCCTAGCCATGCGGATCTTCGCCAACGCGGCTGCCATCCGGCGCAGCCTCTTCCGGGCCTGATGGGCCGACCGGTGACGACACAGGACGATGGCACGCCGACGGGAGAGGAGCCTTCTCCGCCGACAGGTCGTCGCGTGACCGATGCGCCTGAGCCAGCTGCAGCGAACATCGGCGAGGTCCTTCGAGCCCTCGCGTACCAGCCCTCCCGGCCGCACATCATGATCGGAGCGCTCTTCCTTCTGCTCGGCCTGCTCATCACCCTGGCCGTGGTCCGGCCCGACGGCGAGGTCGACGAATGGCGGGTGGCCCGGACCGAGGACCTCGTGCAGATCCTCGACGACCTCGGTGAACGACAGGTCAGGCTCGAGGCCGAAGCACAGCGGCTGTCAGAGATCGAGCGCGACCTGCGTGCTGGATCCACGGCCGAGGCGCTCGCCGAGGCACGGCGGCAGCTCGAGGCGCTCCGGGTGATGACCGGCACCACGCCCGTTGTAGGCCCGGGACTGGAGATCGAGATCACCGATCCGGGCGACGCCGTGGATTCCGCCGTGCTGGTCAACGCCGTGCAGGAGCTCCGAGACGCCGGGGCTGAGGCGATTCAGGTGGGCGACACGAGGGTCGTGGTCGACACCTGGTTCGCGGATACCGATGACGGAATCGTCGTCAGCGGACAGCCGCTGTCCGATCCCATCACGATCCGGGCCATCGGTGATCCCGACACCCTGGCTGCCGCGGTGAGCATCCCCGGAGGTCTCGCTGAGTCGGTCCGGACACGGGGCGCGGAATTCGGCTCTGCCACGAGCCCGGAGCTGACCATCTCCGTTACAGTGCCTGTGACGACGTCCTGAACGCATCACACTGGAGGATCGATGTATCCGGAGGAGCTCCGCTACACGGCCGAGCATGAGTGGGTCCGGTCCACCGAGAACGGCACGGTGGTCATCGGGATCACGGAGTATGCGCAGGATTCCCTGGGCGACATCGTCTTCGTCTCCCTTCCCGCTGTCGGCGACACCCTCGGGGCTGGCGCTGCATGTGGCGAGGTGGAGTCGACCAAGAGCGTGAGTGACATCTACGCCCCGCTGGCGGGTGACGTGGTGGCCGTCAATGACGCACTCGACGCTGCACCGGAGACGGTCAACAGCGATCCGTACGGTGCCGGGTGGATGTTCGAGATGCGGCTGGCGGATGCATCCGCTCTCGACGGCCTGCTGACGCCCGGTGACTACCGTGCGCTGGTGGAGAAGGCCTAGGCGCGACCATGGGATGCCCCCAGTGTGGTCACGTCACGGCACCGGACGACCGCTTCTGCGGAGCGTGCGGAGCGCCGCTGGCATTCCGTGATGCGGAGAGCGTGGACCACACCTCGGTGATCTCCCCGGGCCCTCCGACCGGCACCGGACCTGTCTCCGCGCTGACCAGCGGACGTCTCGCCGACCTCCCCACCGGCAGCGCGATGATGGTGGTCCACCGTGGGCCCGGCGAGGGTCAGGAGTACCTGCTGGATCCCGCAGTCGGAGTCATGCGGATCGGTCGTGCCCAAGATGCCGACATCTTTCTCGACGATGTCACGGTGAGCCGTCACCACGCGGAACTGCGCCATGGCGCGGAGGGCTGGAGCATCCGCGACACCGGCAGCCTGAACGGCACCTACGTCAACCGGGTCCGCGTCGATGATCAGCAGCTCGAGGGTGGGAGCGAGGTTCAGGTGGGCAAGTTCCGGTTCATCTTCCTCGTCGGGCTCGAACAGGGCTCATGAGCGGTCGCGCGGCGGGTTCATCGGCCGGCAGTCCGGCCGGCACCATCAGCATCGGAGAGGTCCTGCAGCTGCTGAAGCGGGACTTCCCGGATGTGACGATCAGCAAGATCCGGTTCCTGGAGTCCGAGGGTCTGGTGACGCCCGAGCGGACCGCCTCCGGCTACCGACGGTTCTCCCAGCAGGATGTCGAGCGCCTTCGATCCGTGCTCACGCTGCAGCGCGACCAGTACCTGCCGCTCAAGGTGATCCGTGATGCCCTGGACGACGAGGCTGCTCTGCCGACCGCACCGACGGCCACCGCAGGATCCGGTACCCGCCCCGAGGACTTCCGACCCGGTGCCGGCCGGGTGCGGTTGACCCGGGAGGAACTCGCAGGCCAGGTCGATCTGGAGCAGGCGTTCGTGGCCCAGCTCGAGGAGATCGGTGTTCTGTGGGCTTCGCCAGCGGGCCACTATGACGAGGATGCACTGGCCATCGCCGAGATCGTCGGCCGACTCAGCGCGTTCGGCATCGAGCCGCGGCACCTGCGCAGCTTCCGGGTCGTGACCGACCGGGAGACGGGA
>JAUHZW010000251.1 GCA_030425745.1 Actinomycetes bacterium | reverse complement strand
CATCACCGAGAACAGGATCTGCATGATGTACGCCTGGAAGGCCAGCAGGTTTCCGATCGGCATGCTGCCGTCGTTCACAAGGTGGCCGCCGAACCAGATCGTCGCCACCAGGGTGACGTTCATGATCAGCAGCAGGGTCGGCAGGATCAGCGCAAAGAGCCGGGTGACGCGCAGGGCGACGCTCGCCAGCTCGGCGTTGGCATCGGCGAACCGCGCCTCCTCATGCTGCGTCCGCACGAACGCCCGGATCACCCGGATGCCCGAGAGGTTCTCGCGCAGCACCTCGTTGACCCCGTCGATCCGCACCTGCATGGAACGGAACAGCGGGACCGCCTTGGAGACCATGAACCCGATCACCAGGAGCATCACCGGCACGGTGACGATGAGAATGGCGGACAACTGCACGTCCTCGCGCAGTGCCATGATCACACCGCCGATCGCGGTGACCGGGGCCACGACCATCATCGTCAGGCCCACCATGACCAGCATCTGGACCTGCTGGACGTCGTTCGTGTTGCGGGTGATGAGCGACGGGATGCTGAAGTCGTGCACCTGCGCGAGGGAGAACCGCTCGACGCGCCGGAAGACGTCGGCGCGCATGTCCCGACCCACCCGCATGGCGGTGCGCGCGCTGAAGTAGACGGCGATGACCGTCGCGACACCCACGAGGATGCTGAGGCCGAGCATGATGCCGCCGACCCGGAGGATGTAGCCGGTGTCACCGGTCACCACTCCGTCATTGATGATGTCGGCGTTCAGACTCGGGAGGATCAGCGTGCCGATCGCCTGGACCAGCAGCAGCACTGCGATGAGCACGAGCACCCGCCAGTGGGGAGTCAGGTAGCTCCGCAGCAGAGTGGTCACGCCTGAGGGTATCCCCGAGCCAGCGGGGCCCCGGTCAGGCCTTGGCTGCCAGTGCCGCCCCGAGGCGGGACAGCGCAGCACTGCGGCCGTCCCGCGGCAGGCGGATCCGGATGAGGCAGAGCTCGTCGGAGGCGACCGCGTGGGTGAGGGCGTCGTCGAGCTCACGCTCCGTGGTCACGCTCATGCCCCAGCCTCGCCCGAACACCTCGGGGAGGTGCTCCACCGACAGCGGTGGGATGTCGTTGAAGGGACCGTCGAGGATCGGACGCTGCGTGCCGTAGCCGCTGTTGTCCAGCACCAGGATGATGGCGGGCACACCGTGGAAGGCACAGGCAGCCGCCTCGAGTCCGGTCATCGAGAACGCACCGTCACCCACGACCACGATCGGGCGGGCGGCTGGATCGGCCAGACCCGCCCCCAGCGCACCGGGGACGGCGTACCCCATGGTGGCGTAGTAGGCACTCGAGAGTCCCCACGCGGGCAGTCGCATGTCCACCGAGGAGAACAGGGCCTCCCCCGGATCCAGCAGCAGCCCGTGCCGGCTGTCGATGTGCGCGGAGATGGCATCGACCGCACGCTCGACGGTGAGGCTCGCGTCGGTCGGCACGAAGGGTTCGTGGCCCGGGATGGGGTCGTGGGACACCGTGATGCCCTGGGCGACCACCTCCTTCGCCAGGGCGGGCAGGAAGGCCCACAGGGGGACGTCCTTGTAGGTGCGATAGCCCACCGTGACCTCGGTGTCCGAGGCCAGGATCAGACGGTGATGGTCGATGTTCGCCGTGAAGGCGCCCAGGGTGAGATCGGTCTGGAGCACACCGAGGCTGAGGAGGACGTCGCTGTCCTCGACGGCCCGGACGATGGGCGACGGGCTCAGCGCTCCGAGGTACAGGCCGAGCCCCAGGTCATGCCGCTCGGGGAACACCCCGCGGGCCAGCGAGCTCGTCGCGACGGGGATGCTGGCGGACTCGGCCAGGGTGAAGAGATCACCCTGGAGACCTCGCCGGGACACCATCACACCGGCATGGATCGTGATCCGGCGAGCCCGACCGAACTCCGCCATGACCGCCTCGACGGCCTCGCGCAGCGCCTCGGGGTCCACAGGCGGCAGGGCCGGGTCGATGCCACCGTCCGGTCCGTCGATGGGGGCACCGATCATGTCCCGGGGCACCTCGATGTAGCCGGGCCGCTGCTCAGCGAGGATCTCCCGGATGACCCGATCGATCTCGTCTGCGGCAGTGTGCCGGGAGTCGAGCACGGCCTGCGCGCACGTGAGGTCGGACATGATCGTCATCTGGGTGTCGAAGTTCTTCACCCGGTGATGGAGCATTGGGTCGCTGGCGCGTTCCGCGACCCCGGGTGACCCGCTGAGCAGCAGCAGCGGGACCTGCTCCGCCCATGCGTTGGCGAGCGCGTTGGCCACCTTGAGGCCGCCGACGCTGTAGGTCGTGGCGACCACTCCGAAGCCCTTCAGTCGCGCGTATGCGTCCGCGGCGAAGCCGGCCCCCTGCTCATCGGTGGTCACGCGGATCGGAAAGCCCTCGCCCTCCAGCGCCCCGAACATCCGCAGGGCGAAGTCACCGACGATGCCGAATCCCGACTCGACTCCCAGCTCCCGGAATCGTCGGGTGAGGTGGGCGGCGATGGTGGTCTCGGTCACGGGACTCCTCGAGCAGGCGGGACGTGGATGCCGGGCGAGGGTACCAATGCCACCCGCCCAGTCTCAGTGCTGAGCGTGGTACCTCACTCCTCAGGCGCGACGATCGACGGCGCACGGCTGGCCTGCGCCAGGGCCACCGCGATGACGACGATCATCGCCGCGACGAAGGTCCCCCAGGTGATCACCTCACCCAGCAGCAGCGCCGACCACACCAGGGTCAGCGGCGCCTGAAGCTGCTGCATCTGCCCGCCGTACGCCGTTCCGGCCATTGCCAGACCCCGGTACCAGGCGAAGAAGCCGAGATAGGCCGAGGAGACGCCCAGCAGGATCAGGGCGGTCCATGAGCCGGCGGACGTGTCGTACTCCGCGCGGGTCGCCACCCACGTGATCGCAGCGACGGGAACGGTGATGGGGAGGGTCAGGGCCGCAATCCAGGAGATCACCTCCCAGCCGGGCAGCTCACGGCTCGCCGCCGCCCCCTGCACGTAGGACCACGAGGCTCCGATCACAGCGCCGATGAGCAGCAGGTCCGGGAGCCAGCCGCCGTCCTGCAGACCGCCCCGGGCGGCCGAGTAGACCATCAGGGTGAGGGTGCCGAGCGCGGCGGCGAACCAGAAGGTGCGCGTCACCCG
>JAUHZW010000250.1 GCA_030425745.1 Actinomycetes bacterium | reverse complement strand
GTGCGCGAGAAGACCCAGACCTCCACGAAGGTCCAGGCCAGCGTGCAGGTGACGATGACCGCCGCGAACACCTTGGGCGCGAAGAAGGTCGCGTCCTGGAGAACGAGCAGCAGGACCAGCAGCACGCCGATCTTGACGACGTACAGCGCCATCGCCACCATCATGGCGCTCTCCGGGCGGTTCTTCAGGACCGATCCGAGGACGAGCTGCCCGACGCTGAAGAACACCAGGACGATGACGGTGCCGAGCAGTCCGGCGATGAGACCCTGACTGCCCGCGACGATCGTGCCGATCACGGTGCCGATCGCCCCGACGATCAGGGTCGCGATGCCTGCCTTGCGCAGCATCAGGCGATCGATGGAGGGCACGGGAGGACGCTATCGCAGAAGCACGGGCGGCCCCAATCGACTGCACCCCAACGAGACGTGCGCTTGATCACGTCCCAGTGCCGAGGACCGCCACCGATGCCGACGAGGATCGCCCGGGGCGTCGGACCCAGAAGATCAGGACGCCGAGCCCGACGACGAAGAACGCGGCCGCGTAGGGCCACGGCACGAAGGCGATGAGCACGGCGCTGCCGGCGATCAGGGCCGTCCAGGCATACATCAGCAGCACGGCGCGCACCTGGGAGTGCCCCATCTCCAGAAGGCGGTGGTGCAGGTGCTGCTTGTCCGGCGCGAACGGGTTGCGCCCCGCACGGGTGCGGCGGATGACGGCCAGCAGCAGGTCGATCAGGGGCAGGGCCATGACCGCCACGGGGAGAAGCACGGGCAGCAGCGCCGGGAACAGCGTGCCGCCCGCCACGGCACTGGGATCGACCTGACCGGAGAGGGTGATCGTGCCGGCGGCCAGCAGCAGCCCCAGCATCATGGACCCGGTGTCGCCCATGAAGATCCGCGCGCGGAAGAAGTTGTGGGGCAGGAAGCCGACCGTGACACCGACGAGGACGACCGAGACCAGCGTTGCCAGGGTCGCCCGCTCGAAACCCAGTTCGACGGACAGCAGGTACGAGTAGGCGAAGAAGGCGCCGGCCGCCACCATGACGATGCCGGCTGCCAGTCCGTCGAGACCGTCCACGAAGTTGATGGCGTTGATGCTGATCAGGACGATGAGCACGGTGAACAGGACACTCGTCACCGGGTCGAGCACGAAGGTGCCGCCGATCGGCAGCCAGATGATCGCGATGCCCTGGAAGGCCATGACCCCCGCCGCGAGCACCTGACCCGCGAGCTTGGTCGGGGCATCCAGACCCCATCGGTCGTCGACGATGCCCAGCACGACGATGATGGCCACGCCCGAGAGCAGGGCGATGGCGGTGTTGCTCCCCTCGAACACCGCGCGCATCATCGGCAGCTTGCTGGCCAGCAGGATGCCGGCCCCCACACCGGCCAGCATGGCCAGACCCCCGAGCCGAGGGGTGGGTTCAGCGTGGACGTCGCGGTCACGCACCTCGGCCATGAAGCCGAACCTGAGTGCCAGTCTGCGGACCGGTGGGGTCAGCAGATACGTGACCGCCGCGGCGGCCAGCAGGCACAGCAGGTACTCGCGCACCGGAGGGTCAGCCCCGCGGGTACGCCGGGTGGGCCTCGACGAGGGCGGTGACCTCCCGGGCGATCGCGGGGGCATCGGAGCCGTCGGCGTCGCGCACCGCGCGCGCGATGAGCGAGGCGATCGTGCGCATGTCACCCTCACCCATCCCCTGGGTCGTCACCGCCGGGGTGCCGACCCGGATCCCGGAGCCCTTGGACGGGGGCTCCGGATCGTAGGGGATCGCGTTCTTGTTCAGGGTGATGCGCGCGGCATCGCAGCGCGCCTCAGCGACATCGCCGGTGACCCCGAGGCCCTGGATGTCGATGAGGGCCAGATGGGTCTCGGTGCCTCCGCTGACGGGACGCATGCCCTCGTCGGCCAGACCGGCGGCCAGCGCCTGGGCATTGCTGATGACCTGACGCGCGTACTCCTGGTAGGCCGGGGTCGCGGCCTCCTTGAGGGCGACGGCCTTCGCAGCCACGGCATGCATGAGCGGACCGCCCTGCATCATCGGGAACACGGCCTTGTCGATCTTGGCCGCATGCTCCTCCTTACACAGGATCATGCCGCCGCGCGGGCCGCGCAGGACCTTGTGGGTGGTGAAGGTGACGACGTCGGCGTAGGGCACCGGGCTCGGGATCGCCTTGCCCGCCACGAGACCGATGAAGTGCGCCGCATCCACCATGAGGATGGCGCCGACCTCGTCGGCGATCTCACGGAAGGCCGCGAAGTCGATCAGGCTCGGGTACGCGGTGGCCCCGGCGATGATCATCTTCGGCTTGCGCTCGCGCGCGATCGACCGGACCTCGTCGTAGTCGATGCGCTCGGTGTCCTGGCGGACGCCGTAGGACGCGATGTCGAACCACTTGCCCGAGAAGTTGACCTTCGATCCGTGGGTGAGGTGACCGCCGTGGGCCAGGCTCATCGCCATGACGGTGTCGCCCGGCATGACGAAGGCGCCGTAGGCCGCGATGTTGGCGCTGGCGCCGCTGTGCGGCTGCAGGTTGGCGTGCTCCGCCCCGAACAGCTCCTTGGCCCGCTCGATGCCGATGTTCTCCGCGCGGTCGACATCGACGCAGCCGCCGTAGTAGCGGCGCCCGGGGTACCCCTCGGCGTACTTGTTGCTCAGGGTCGAGCCGAGGGCAGCGAGCACCGCAGGCGAGGTGAAGTTCTCGCTGGCGATCAGCTGCAGACCGCTGCGCAGCCGTTCGAGCTCGTCGAGGATGATGCCCGCGATCTGCGGGTCCTCATCGGTGAGCTGGTCGAAGTCCGGCCCCCAGAACGGAGTGCTGTCCATGGTCTCCCTCGATCGTCACCGGCGCTGGGCCGGAAGGTCAGGCTGATGATCGGCCACCGATGTCAGGCGAACGACCGCTCCCACTCTACGCGCTGGGTGCCTCGCCCTCCGTGATGACGCCCGGACAGCATTCGCGCAGCACGTCGAGGGAGATGGCTCCCGCCCGCACCACGCGCGGAGGCGATGCGGTCGCGTCGACGATGGTGCTCGGCAGACCGGGGTCGTCGGCCAACGGCCCGGCGTCGAGGGCGAGGGCGGCGACATCGCCGGCCTGGGCGAGCGCGTCGTCGACATCGGTGGGAGCCGTCATGCCCGGGAGGTTCGCGGCGGTG
>JAUHZW010000249.1 GCA_030425745.1 Actinomycetes bacterium | reverse complement strand
CATGCAGCGACGATGTATTCGGCCAGTTGCTCCCGGGTCGCCCCTTCGGGTGCATTCATGTATATCTCACGATCGGTCATCTCCCGGGAGGACTGGTCGGCCTTCGGGGTGCGGCGATCGCCTCCGCGGCCCGGGCCAGGGCCAGTCGGTCACCGACAACGCCTCGCCCGTATGCCTGGCGGGCTGCGTCCTGCGGCCAGGTGCGGAGCTTGCCGATCAGGAAGGCAAGGAGAGTGAGTTGGCCATTCCGGCCCTCACGATCGGCATCGAAGCGATCCAGGTGATCAGAGACGAACAGGTACATCATGGATCGGACATCATCGTCCTCGACCAGGTCAAGGTCAGCCACGAGCCTGCGTCGCACGGCGTGCAGCCGCGGGAAGAGCCAGTCCACCGCCGCGGCGACGAGGTCGGGAAGCAGCGGCTCGGGGATGAGCGACAGGTCACGGAATGGCACCGAGCATTGGACGCGCATGTTGAGTTCCTCGACCTCATGCTCCGCGCACCATGCCCGCAACAGGTCGCGCGCCTCATGACCGCGTCCAGCGGGAACCCAGACGCGATGTTGGCCGTCGCTCCACTGCCTCGTGTGAACCGGGGCATCGAGTCGCTCGCAGAGGAACGGAACGACGCGATGGGCGTCGAACTCGTCGACGGTGTCCCAGTGGACGCGGTCGCAGACCAGTGGTGGGGCGTAGGCGAGGATCTCGTGCTCCGTAAGCCCGTCGACCTCGAGCGGTGGAACCCGTCGCGCCGTCCGGTTGGACGCGGTGGTGATGAGGTCCTCGTCGACGGGGGCGTCGTCGAGCATGTCCTAGACCGCAGCGGCGAGGAGCATCGCCGCGCTGTCCACGGTGCTCGCCCGTACGCCATCGCTCTGCCGGACGGACCCCTGCACTCGGGCTGCCGCCTGGGCCTCGGCGGACTCCGGATCCGGCAGCAGCACCAGGGCGGGGTCGTAAGCGGCGAGGGTGTCGACGATGTCACGAATGAGCGCGAGGGCGGCTCGGGACTGGGGGCCGGCGACCTTGACGTCGTCCACATCGCCAAGGGTCACCGCCACGGTGAGCACCATGCGGGACCCGGCTGAGCCAATCGCCGCCAGTCGGGTCGGGGTGTCGTGCGAGTCGAGGATCGCTGCCAGCGCCTTCGCGCCGGCTGCCGCGGCCTCGCGCGCCGGGGCGATCGCCACCCCGATGTCAACGTGACGGGTCAGGCCTGCGTAGTCATCGATGCCGGCAGAAGGCATGGTCGCGCCACGTGTGGACGAACTCGTGGGACTCATCTCTGCACCCTCCTCACACCATCATGCCGCGCCATCAGCACGATGGCGGCCGTTTCACGTCTTGGACGACCTCACGGGCGGGGGAGTTCCCCGCGACCTGCATCCAGTATGCCCACCCGAGGGGAGCCTGAAACCTGACAAAGGTCCCACGATTCGTGGGGTGGGAGGCGCCTGGGCGCCTCCCACCCCACGACAGTTCGCCGTTGCTTCGGTTATCCGAAGGTGATCGTGTCCGCCGTGGCTGTGCCACCGATATCGGAACAGGTGCCAGGGCCTTCCTGGAAGCCGCCACCCGCAGAGTCGTAGGTGAAGGCCAGATCGGACTCCAGATTGCAGCCGGAGATGTCGTAGGAGCCGTCGCCGCCGACCTCGATGTAGACGTAGTTGCCGCTCGAGACCTGCCCTCCAGCAGAGACGAGGGCCGCGGACGTCGTTGGGTACGCGTCGTTCTGTGTGTAGAAGGTCTCCATGACCGTGGCCATGTTTCGAATGTCCGACTCCACCGACGCATTTCGAGCTGCGTTGCGCTGGTTCAGGAACACCGGGATCGCGATGGCCGCGAGGATGCCGATGATGACGACGACGACGAGGAGCTCAATGAGGGTGAACCCCGCCTCGCGGTCGTCTCGTTGCTTCGTGATGCGAGTGAGCATGTGACTCTCCAGCTCGTGAGGACCCCAAAGGCTCGGGGTGCAGGGCCGCCGTGACCCGACATGGAGGGTTTCGGACCGATCTCTGCTCATATGACCGATGCAGGCTGCGGACTTTGAGACGCGTCAGGCACCGCTCGGCATGTGGATCCACGCCTCGGGACGCACCACGTCCTGCGGACAT
Organism: Actinomycetes bacterium; assembly: GCA_030425745.1. Classification (GTDB taxonomy): domain Bacteria; phylum Actinomycetota; class Actinomycetes; order S36-B12; family S36-B12; genus UBA10649. The sequence continues at coordinate 1,058 of JAUHZW010000249.1, read as the reverse complement.
CCAGCCGCGAGGAGGTCTCGTTCACCCCGTCGCACACCGGTGACCCGGACGGCCTCTGGATGATCGCGCAGCCAGGCGCACAGCGAGTCCTCCTGCTGGCGAAGGAGGGCGGCTCCAGTCGGCCCCCGCACACCGAATGGGCGAAGGAGCTGGGTCGCATGCCAGTCGGGGAAACCCGACCATGGGCTCCGCTGCTCGGCGCCAAGCCCGAAGACCAGAAGTCCGTCTTTCCCAGCCGCCACAACGCGCGGATCGTCCAGCACCTCAAGGGCTGTTGGGGGGACAGAACCACCTCGCCGGCTGAGATCCGACACTGATGCCGTCCACCCGCTGGAGAGCCACCCAGAGACACCAGCGAGAGCAAGGGTCGTCGGCACTGCGACCACAGCCAGACGCATCGAACGGCCGGGAGACGGCGCAGCCGCCATCCAGCGCACCGCGCGCCGAAGGGCGACCAGGGTGGCCGGCACGACAACTGAGATCGACAGGACCCCAGCCATCCACAGCACCTTGCCGGCGTAGTAGGAGTTTCCTCGTGTCAGGGTCGCCTGCACTCCCCAGAGGACGATGGCCAGTAGGACCAGACTCCCCACAAGGATCAGCCACGCCCCACCTGCCGACGCCCAGCGTCGGAGGAGCGTGAAGACTGCCACGACAGCCAGTGCGGGGGTGACCATGGCCCACCACAGCGGGACAGTCGGCGTGATGCCAGCCAGCACAGCGGTGTCAACCTCAAGCAGCGCGACGCTCGCCACCGTGATCGGCACAAGGGCAAGGAATGAGACGCCCCACATGGCGACGAGCGGTCCGACCGCAGTGGCCGGGCGGAAGCGCAGCGTGAGCCAGGCGGCCAGCGCGAGACCGCTCACGGCAAGGGGCTGCCAGAGGTACCCGAGGGTCACCGCACCGAGGAGGGTGGCCGCGATCATGGCGAGAGGGCGACCGCGCAGCACCATGACTGCCACCCACTGGGCGAGAAGGATGACGACGGCCCATGCAGAGGTCAGGAACCCGAGCCGCGCGAGAGACTGGAACCACAGCGGGGGCAGGACGAGGGC
>JAUHZW010000248.1 GCA_030425745.1 Actinomycetes bacterium | reverse complement strand
TCGCGCGGACGGAGTCGACCATGGCGGAGAACCCCACGAGGCACGTCTCGAAGGCCTGATCGAAGAGTTCCTCCTTGCCGCCGAAGTGGTAGTAGACGGCCGTCGGCGCGACGCCGCACTCCTGCGCGATGTCCTCGACGGTGGCCTCGGCATAGGTCAGCCGCGAGAACACGTGGGTGGCCGCCATGACGATCTCGCTGCGGCGCGACGGCCGATGAGCCGGGCGTCCGGACGCGGCGGAGTCCTCGACGGTGTCCGTCACGCCCCACCTCCTCGACCGATCCGGCATCGCTTCTGCCCGCGCTGCTCATGCCTCCTGTGGGAGGATGCGCAGCATCATGCCAAAGACCCGTGTAGGCCGTCCGGCCAACAGGCCCTCGCGCCGGCACGAGATCCTCGAGGCCGCTGTCGACCTGCTGGCGGTCCAGCCACCGGATGAGATCGCCGTCTCCGACATCGCCGGCCACTGCGGCATGACGCCGGCCGCGTTCTACTACCACTTCGCCAGCAAGGACGAGATCCTCGACGAGATCGTCACGGGGTTCGCCGAGCGCTGGAGCGAGGCGGTAGCCACGGCCATGGCCGGTGTCCGGTCGCCGGACGACCTCGCCGCCTGCATCGACACGGTCCTCACCTGGGTCGAGGAGAACGAGCGGCCCGCCCGCGTCTACTTCGTGACTGCGGTCGGCGCCACGAGCGCCTGCGAGTCCACGCGACGGCAGGTGCGCAACGAGCTGTCCAAGCGCGCAGCCCGGATGTTCCGCGAGGTCGCCCCCGGCCAGGACCGCGTGCGCGTGGCCATCGCAGGCCTCGGGCTAGTGACGCTGCTGGAGATCACCGCGCGGAGCCGACTCGAGCTCGATCCGAGCTATCGGACCCTTGGGCCCGTCCGCTTTCGGGCCACGGCCGGCCAACTGGCCGAGGCCCTCATCCGCTGACGGCCCAATCCCCATAAACCGGACATATGGCCATTCCCTGTCGGTAAGAACATTGATATCCTAATATCTGTCATCCAACCGACAAGGGCGTCGGATCCACGCCCGCAGTACCCCGGCGAGGAGTTCACGTGACCGAGGCCGCTTCCCCGCGACACCCCGTCCGCTTCGTCACGGCAGCGAGCCTGTTCGACGGTCACGACGCCTCCATCAACATCATGCGCCGGATCCTGCAGTCGCAGGGCTGCGAGGTCATCCACCTCGGCCACGACCGCAGCGTCGAGCAGGTCGTGCGCGCCGCGCTCCAGGAGGATGCGCAGGGCATCGCACTCTCCTCCTATCAGGGCGGCCACGTCGAGTACTTCAGCTACCTGCGCGAGATGCTCAATGAGCAGGGCGCCGACCACATCAAGATCTACGGCGGTGGCGGCGGGGTGATCGTCCCGGCCGAGATCGAGCTGCTCGCCAGCCGCGACGTCCGCATCTTCTCCCCCGAGGACGGTCAGCGCCTGGGCCTGGTCGGCATGATCGCGTCGATGGTCGAGGAGTGCGATGTCGCCCTGGGCGACGAGCCGGCTGCCGATGCGGTCCTCGCCGGCCACGCCACCGCACTCGCCCGCGCCATCACCCTGCTCGAGGACGGTCGCGCGAGCGACGCACTGCGCGAGACCCTCGTCGCCGCCGGTGCCGCGAGCAGCACCCCGGTCCTCGGCATCACCGGCACCGGCGGCTCCGGCAAGTCCTCACTCACCGACGAACTGCTGCGCCGATTCCGTGCCGATCAGGAGGGCAAGCTCAGCATCGCCGTGATCGCCGTCGATCCCACCCGCCGCAAGGGCGGCGGTGCACTGCTCGGCGACCGCATCCGCATGAACGCCGTCGACCTCGGCGGCGTCTACTTCCGCTCCCTGGCCACCCGTCGCGCCGGCTCGGAGATCCCCGACCATCTGGCCGACGTCATCGCGGCCTGCAAGGCCACCCACGACCTCGTCATCGTCGAGACCCCCGGCATCGGCCAGGGCGACGCCGGCATCGTGCCCTTCTGCGACGTCTCCCTCTACGTCATGACGCCGGAGTTCGGCGCCGCCTCACAGCTCGAGAAGATCGACATGCTCGACTTCGCCGATGCCGTGGCGATCAACAAGTTCGAGCGCCGCGGAGCGGAGGATGCCCGCCGCGATGTGAGTCGCCAACTCATGCGCAACCGCGAGGCCTTCGGTGCCTCGTGGGAGGAGATGCCGGTCTTCGGCACCTCGGCCGCCCGCTTCGCCGACGACGGCGTCACCGCCCTGTATCTCTACCTGCGTGGCCTCCTGACGGAGAAGGGCCTCACTGCCGGTGAGGGGATGATCGCTCCCGTCGACACCCACCAGCCGACGGAGCTGACCACTGTGGTGCCTCCGGCTCGCGTGCGCTACCTGTCCGAGATCGCCGACTCGATCCGCGGCTACCACCGCGAGACGGATGACCAGGCCGCCATCGCCCGCCGTGCCCAGCATCTGGCCACGGCCGCGCAGATGCTCACCGCCGAAGGGGCCGACGCGTCAGCGGTCGAGGCCCTGCTCGCGAGTCAAGAGGCCGAGCTCAACCCGCAGGTCGCGGCCCTGCTCGAAGCGTGGCCGGCCGTGCGCGAGCAGTACGAGGCCGACGAACTCGTCGTGAAGATCCGCGACAAGGAGCTGCACACGCAGCTGTGGCGCACCACCCTCAGCGGCAACCGCATGCCGCGCGTGGCCGTGCCCAAGACCGACGATGCCGGTGAGCTCGTGCGCTACCTGCGCGAGGAGAACCTGCCCGGCAGCTTCCCGTACACCGCGGGTGTCTTCCCGTTCAAGCGCGAGGGCGAGGCACCGGCCCGCATGTTCGCCGGCGAGGGCGATCCCTACCGCACCAACCGCCGCTTCCACCTGCTCGCCGAAGGGCAGCCCGCCACACGACTGTCCACCGCCTTCGACTCCGTCACGCTCTACGGCTTCGACCCGCACGTGCAGCCGGACATCTACGGCAAGGTCGGCACCTCCGGCGTCTCGATCGCGACCCTCGACGACATGAAGGTCCTCTACTCCGGCTTCGACCTGTGCGACCCGACCACCTCGGTGTCCATGACGATCAACGGCCCGGCGCCGACCATCCTCGCGATGTTCATGAACACCGCGATCGACCAGCGCCTCGACGCCTTCCGCGAGGCCGAGGGCCGCGAGCCCACGCCCGAGGAGGCCGCGGAGATCCGTGCCTGGGTGCTCGCCAAC
>JAUHZW010000247.1 GCA_030425745.1 Actinomycetes bacterium | reverse complement strand
AGGAGCTCATCACCCGGCTGCTGGCACAGGTGCGGCACCGTGCGGCGGACTGGCGCCGTGACGACGTCACAGTCATCGCCGCCTGCCGCCACCACTGACACCCCTCGCCTCCGCGAGTGGTCACTTCCCGTCCGAGTGGTCACTTCCCGTCCGAGTGGTCACTGCCCGTCCGAGTGGTCACTTCCCGTCCGAGTGGTCTAGACGACCGGGCCGGGATTTCGGCGGCGCGGGGGTCCCATGGCAGCATGACCCAATGCGCCGATTCTCAGCACTGACCTCGCTCGCCGTCGCGGGCGCCCTCGCCGTCTCCCTGATCGCCGCCCCCGGCGCGTCCGCCGGCAAGGCGCACGCCAAGGGCTGGAAGAAGTATCAGAACAATCTGAAGAACTCCGTCGTCGAACGCAATCTGTTCGGCATGCACGTGTTCAACGTGGAGGACGGCGTCTGGCCGACCGTGCCGATCGGCAGCCTGCGCCTGTGGGACAACGAGACCACGTGGTCCGTCCTCGAGCCCGCCCCCAACCAGTACAACTGGGCCAAGCTCGACAACGCCGTCGCCCTCGCGGAGCAGAACGGCGTCAACGACATCCTGCTGGCCCTCGCCGGCACCCCGGCCTGGGCCACCGACGATCCCGCCTCGGGCGGCGCGGCCGGTGTGCTCCCCGGTGCTGCGGGCGTCCCGCGGAACATGGCCGACTGGGACGACTTCGTCCGCGAGGTCGCCACGCGCTACAAGGGTCGCATCTCCGCCTACCAGGTCTGGAACGAGGCCAACCTGCTCACTTTCTCCACCGCCACCCCCCAGGAGATGGCCGAGCTGACCAAGCGGGCGTACGACGTCATCAAGTCCGTCGACCCGGGCGCCACCGTCGTGGCTCCCAGCATGGGCACCCGTCTGGGCAGCAAGGGCACCACGCTGAGCAAGAAGCTGAACCGCTACCTCAGCACCTACCTGAGCGAACTGAAGAAGGACGGCTGGCCGGTCGACGTCTGGGCCGCCCACACCTACCCGGCCTCGCTCGGGACGCCCGCCGACCGCGGCAACCTGATCAAGGGCTTCATGAACCTGCTGAAGAAGTACAAGGCACCGACGAAGCCGATCTGGGACACCGAGAACAACTTCGGCCTCGCCGGCCCCGGCCCGCAGAACCCCGACCAGGACATCGTCGACAGCCGCGCCTCCAGCTGGACCGCACAGACCTACCTGGATGCGCTCCGCTACGGCATCAGCCGCGTGTACTGGTACGCGTGGGGCCCGGAGAACGACCTCGTCGGCATCCAGATGTACGACGGCACCCCGGCGGCCACCGCCTACGCCACTCTGCAGGACTGGATCGTCGGCGCGACCTACAAGGGCTGCAAGGGCGGCAACAAGGGCAAGCCCGTGGACTGCCGGTTCGTCAAGGACGGCAAGAACGTCAAGGTCGTCTGGACCGACTCGGCCAAGTCCAAGAAGTTCAACACCAAGGGCTTCAGCGAGGTCTGCTCCCTGAACGGCACCTGCACGCCGATCAACGGCAAGAGCATCCGCGTCTCCGACCCGGTCCTCCTGACCAACTAGGTCATCCACAGGGTGAAGGCCCGGTCCCTCTGGGGATCGGGCCTTCACCCTTTCCCACGCCGATCGGCTACCGCTCCTCGGCGCACTCCCACGCCGATCGGCTACCGCTCCTCGGCGATCGAGTTCCCGCCGTCCACCACCACGCACTGCCCGGTGATGTACGACGCGCCGGGGGTGCACAGCCATGCGATGGCTGCCGCCACCTCCTCCGGGCGCGCGCTGCGCCCGACCGGCACGCGGCGCCCCTGCTCGGCTTCATGCTCGGTCTGGGAACCCGTCGCGATCCAACCGGGGGCGACCGCATTCACGGTCACGCCATCGCGTGCGCAGTCCAGCGCCAGCGACCGCGTGAGCCCCACCATCCCTGCCTTCGCGGCCGCGTAGACCGCCTCACCGGCCATCGCCATGACCGGTCCGGTCACGCTGGCGACGTTGACGATGCGACCGGATCCGCTGCTGCGCAGGTGCGGCAGCGCAGAGCGGCTCACGAGGAATGCGGTGTCGAGATTCCGCGCCAGCCCGGCCCGCCACGTCTCCAGAGACAGGTCGTCGACGCGGCCCGACTCGGCCTCCGTGCCCACACTGACCATTCCCGCGTTGTTGACGACGATGTCCAGCCGACCGAACCGGTCGAGAACCCGATCCACCAGCGCTGTCACCTGCACCTCGTCCGTGAGGTCCGCGCACACCCCCAGCGCTGAGACACCGGAGTCGACCAACTCGACCGCACGCTGTTCAACTCGCGGGGTCAGTCCCGTGACGACGACGGACGCTCCGAGTTCGCCGAGCACCCCGGCCGTCGCGAAGCCGATCCCGTCGACCGCTCCTGCACCCGTGACAAGCGCGACCCGGCCGGTGAGGTCGAACACCGAAGGCGTCATGACGAGATCCGGCTCACGGCCTCTCCGAACAGGCTCGTGTGAAGGTCGACGTCGACGGCCCTGGTCTCCGGGCACATCAACGCCATGTTGTGGAACGGAGTGATCAGGACGCCTCGGTTCGACAGGAACAGATGCAGGTACTCCTCAAGCAGGTCGTCGTGCGCAGCAGCGGACTCCGTCCCCGTCCGCGGTGCCGGCCGGCAGAAGCGGTACTCGGCCCGCGCCCCGAGCTGGACGACACTCCACGGCACGTCATACTCCTCCAACACCGACTCGACGCCCGAGCGGAAACGGGTGGCGAGATCGATCATGTGCTCGAATGCCGAGTCCGTGAGCACCTCGCTGAGGGTCGCCCGCATCGCCGCGGTCGACATCACATTGCCGGCCAGCGTGCCCCCGACCCCTCCGACGTCGACGAGATCCGCCTCCACGTGTGCGGCGATCTGTGCGGAGATCTCCTCGGTGATTCCATAGGCACCGCAGGGGATCCCGCCACCGATGCTCTTGCCGATGACGAGGATGTCAGGCTCGAGCCCCCAAGCCGCGGTGCAGCCGCCCGGGCCGGCAGAGATCGTGTGCGTCTCGTCGATCAGCAGCAGGGTGCCGTACCTCGTGCAGAGCTCCCGGACGCCGTCCAGGAAGCCGGGCTCGGGAAGGACGATCCCGATGTTGGTCAGGGCCGGCTCCATGATGAGCACCGCGACGTCACCGTGCGCCAGCCCCCGCTCCACAGAGGCGAGGTCATTGAACTCCGCGACCCGCGTCGTCTCGCTGACGTGC
>JAUHZW010000246.1 GCA_030425745.1 Actinomycetes bacterium | reverse complement strand
GGCCTGTCGAGTCCGCTGTCGCCGAAGCGCTCTCGGACGGGTCACTGGTCGCCGATTCAGATGGCTCAGATGTCTGTGTCGGAGAGGAGGATTCCGAGCTCTCGGCTGATGCGGATGCAGTGGCCGCGGATGAGGACGGCGACGCAGACTCACTGGCTGCGGAGGATGACGACGTGGCCTCGGGAGTAGCAGTGGCTGATGCGCTGTCCGTGGAATCGTCAGCCAGCGGACGCAGACGCACCTGGGTCGCCTCGACCGCGCGAACACAGAAGATCACCGACTCCATCGCAGCGCCCTGACCCGTGACGTACTGCCCGGGCTGGGGAAGGTTGTAGACAATCGGCTCATCGGCGGTTGTGACGATGACGTTCTGGTACTCCCAGTCACCCGCGGGAGCGCCGTATGCCTGATCCGGCATGGGCAGCACGTAGGGATCGACCTCGGGTGCGCTGCTCCAGCACACGTCTCCGAATCCCTGGGCCTGCCAGAGCGCCGGTGACGTGAAGTCAGCTCCGGTGCGCTGGATCGAGGCACCCGTCGGCCCGAAGACCTCGACCGAGGTGACCGCCAGAGGACCGCCGCGACGGTCCTTGAGGGCAACGGCCCCGGTGCGCTTGTTCCGCTCGAAGGTGATGTCCGCGGGGGTGAGGACCCGGTTCGACGGCGGCTCGTAGACCGATGCCGGCCCCGAAGCCTCAGTGGCGAGCACCCCCGGTGCCGCAGCAGCCGCGAGTGCGAAGGAGGCAAGCAGGGCAATTCCCCCGTTGGTACGTCTCATCCCTGAACCCCTCAGTCAGCGAGGCTTCAGGTTAGGGACAGCACCGGTCCAGACGACTTCGATGTTCGGGTTTCTTCACAGGTGGTCCGACAGTCCCTCAGTGACGGCGCACCTTTGGGGCGAGCACGAAGGCTGCGGCCAGCAGGAGTAGCCCGGCCACGAATGGGATCGGACGATTGCTCCCGGTGTCGGCAAGGACGTCGTCAGTCTCATCCGGGACAGTGGCCGGCAGAGCACGAGCCTTGCAGTACAGGGTCGAGTAGGCACGGTCGATCTCCAGGGTGCTCACACCGTTGGTCAGGTAGGCCGTGGTGCGACTGTCCCGAACCTGCGCCGGCAGGACGCTCTCATCTTTCGTCTCGCAATAGGTGTCGAGGGCACCACGCAGGTCCTCGTCGCTGACGGTCGAGGAGGGCGTCGGCGATGGAGTGGTCCCGGGCGTGCTGCTTGTCTCAGGCGTGCCGCTGGACTCCGGGGTGCTTGACGGGGTGACGCCGGGCGTTCCCGTGGTCTCGGGTGTTCCCGACGGTGTCGATGTGGGCGTCTCCGACACCTCGGCGGTCGGGCTCGGGGTGATGGTCGCGATCGGTTGCGATGGCGTGGCATTGGGGGTGCTCGCGTCGGTGGGGTCAGGTGTCGGGGTCACGGTCGCAATCGGTGGCTCGACCGGAGGCGTGGGCGGCGGCACCGTGATGATCGGCGGCTCTGGCTTGACCGGCTTCTCCGGAGGAGCGATCGGCGGCCACGGATCGATGGGCGGGGCGACGGGAACGCACCCGTTCTCCAGGAGTCCTTGACCGGCGGGCCAGTTCAGACCCGGGGTGACCCCATCGATCGGCGGGATGACGTCTCCCCAGCCGACCTGCGGATACAGCGGGCCGGCGTGCTCGAGGTGACCGGAGTTCGCCACCGAGTTCACGCTGATGGTCATGAGCACGTACGGGCTGTCGTCAGAGCCCGTGGCGTGACAGATCGTGACCTTGTTGCCGTCGTCAGGGTCATCTGCGCGCAGTGACTGACCCGAGATGTCCTGCCCGGCGGGAACCACGCACGCGATGACACTCTCCATCGCGCTGCCCTGGCCGGTGACGTACTCATTCGGCAGTGGCTTGTTGTAGACCACCGGGCCGTTCTGCGTCGACACGATGACGTTGCTGTACTGCCATGGTCCCGGCGGCCCGGTGAACGGCAGCGTGGGCTCGGGAAGGACGAAGGACTCCGGCGACGGCGGGATGGCGCGCCAGCAGATGTCACCGAAGCCGAGTTCACGCCAGGTCGACGGCTGGGTGAAGTCCGTTCCCGGGCTGGTGATCCTTACCCGTCCGTCGTCACTCGTGGTGACCAGGATCAGGGCCAGCGGCGATCCCTGCTTGGTGGAGAGCGTCAGCTCCCTGGCACCCGGCCCACGGGTGATGACGATGTCCTTGGGGCTCAGCTGCTTCTGCGGCGGCGGGATATAAGAATCTGCCGGGGTCGGTGCCGCCACTTCGTCGGCCGCCTGAGCTGGGCCGACCGATGCCACGGGAGCAAGTACGAGGAGTGCGCAGGTGAGAGCGCTGATCAGTCCACCCCGTACGCGTGCCATGCGCCGAGTATTGCCTAGACCTTGGTCTCGAGGGGGACGGACTTCTTCAGTGTGGCGAACACGATGAGTCGCTCGGTGTTCACACTCGGTGGGTCGCACGTGGTCAGCGTCAGGGTCGGCTCGCCCGTGCCGAGGGGGTCGTCGCCGAGCACCCAGTCTGCGTCCGGCTCGACCAGCATCGACGAGTCGACCACGTAAGTGTGCCGCACGCCCTTGCGGTCCACGAGCTTGATCCGATCACCGGGCTCGAGTTCGTCGAGGTGCAGGAAGGGCGAACCCCACCCGGTGCGGTGACCGGCGATGGCGATGTTGCCCTTCTTGCCGGGCTTTGCGGTCTGCGGATAGTGACCGGGGCCGGCGGCCAGGCCGCGGTCGGTGACGTCCGGGCCGACGTAGAGCACTCGGTCGGTGACCACCGGCTCGTCGGTCCCCTTGCCCACGAATCGAAGCTTCGCGAAGGGCGGCTTCACCGGTACGGCCGCCTCCTCCTGCACCTCGAGTGGTTCACTGACGAGACCACCGTCAGTGACAAGTGGATCGTCCTGCGGGAGCGATGTGTCTTCGGTGGCGTCGGGCACGGGCTCGGCATCGACCACCCACATGTCTGCGGCGGCCTCCTGGCCCGCGTCGAAGGCAGCGTCCTGGCCCCGCATTTGGACGAGCCCGAAGCTCGCGAGTGCGACAGCACCCACCAGCAGGACTCCACCGAGGGACCAACGGGCGGCGGGGTTGCCAAGCCATGCCGGGAGTCGGTCGCCCTCGGCCACAGGCGGCCGCGCGAGGATGACGACTGCCGCCGCGACCGCCACGATCGCCGACACCCACGGTGGGACCACGGGGACGATGCTCACGAGCCCACTGGCAGGGGCGAGCCA
>JAUHZW010000245.1 GCA_030425745.1 Actinomycetes bacterium | reverse complement strand
CCCTTATACGAGCGCGGCTGACGCCGGCACTCGCCCTTATACGAGCGCGGCTGACGCCGGCACTCGCCCTTATACGAGCGCGGCTGACGCCGGCACTCGGTCGAACCCCGGACGCAGCGGCATCCCCGACCCGCCCCCGGCATCCAGCTTCACGCCCAGCATCTGGTGCAGCTCGATCTGGTTGATGTCGCACCCCAGACGCGAGGCCGCCATGTATAGGCGCCAGACGCGCGCGGTGCCCAGACCGGATTCGGCCACAGCAGCTTCCCAGTTGTCCTCGAGGTTCTCGCACCAGTGCTTGAGGGTCAGTGCGTAGTGCTCGCGCAGGTTCTCCTCGTGGCGGATCTCGAAGCCCGCGGTGTTCATCGCGGTCATCACCTGCGACGGGCCGGAGAGCTCGCCGTCGGGGAAGACGTACCGGTTGATGAACGACTTCTTGAAGTGGGTCTGCCAGCCGTCGTTCGGCCGCGTGATCGTGTGGTTGAGCATGCGGCCGTGCGGCTTGAGCTTGCCGTAGAGGAAGGAGAAGTACGACGGGTAGTTGGCCCGGCCGATGTGCTCGGTGAGCCCGATCGACGAGACGGCGTCGAAGCCCGACTCCGGAACGTCGCGGTAGTCGCTGAACCGGATCTGCGCGACGCTGTCGAGGCCGGCATCGGCGATGGCCTGCTGGCCCCAGAGGGCCTGCTGCTCGGACAGCGTGACGCCGATGGCCGTGACGCCGTAGTTCTTGACGGCGTGCATGACCATGCCGCCCCAGCCGCAGCCGACGTCGAGCAGGCGCATCCCGGGCTCGAGCCCGAGCTTGCGGCACACCAGGTCGAACTTCTCCTCCTGCGCCACCTCCAGGGAGGCATCCGCATCCGGGAAGACCGCGCAGGTGTAGGCCATCGACGGGCCGAGAACGTAGGTGTAGAAGCGGTTGCTGACGTCGTAGTGGTGGTGGATGGCATCGGCATCGCGGTTCTTGGAATGACGACGCCCGCCCATGCGGGCCTCCTGAGGGGGAGGGGTCGGGCGCTTGAGGGCGAACGGCGCGAACGCCTTGGCCAGTTCCAGCTTGTCGCGCCAGGTCAGGTGGTCCAGCGGCAGCGGGTAGAGCTTGCTGAGGGCGGTGTAGGCGTCACCGATGATCTCCAGATCGCCGGTCACATACGCCCGGGCGAGACCCAGTTGCGAGGGAGCGCTCGCGAAGTACTCGACGGCCCGCGGGCTGCGCACGTCGAGCACGACGTCGGCATCGGCCGGCCCGGCCGTCGAACCGTCGTAGGCGCGGAAACCCACCTCGCGGTCCGCCGGCACGATCATGGAGAAGGCATCTGCCAACTTCACTTCCGCTCCACCACCTTCGCGTAGAGATCCTTCAGGCGACCCTGAGGATCGTAGTTCTCCTTGAGCCTCATGTACTCGTCTCCGCCATAGATGGACCAGAACGTCTCACGCTCGTAGAAGGCGGTCGAGTAGAGGGACTTGCGGCCGTCGAGGTCGGTGACGACCTGCTCGATCCGGCGGTTGATCCGGCCCTCCTCGGGGGTGGCACCCTCGGGCAGGGCCACGGTCGACCAGAAGCCGACGTTCACATAGAGGGCGTTCGGATCGAACTCGTACAGCGGCCACCGGACATCGGGACGACGCTGCTGCAGCGGGCACACCCAGATCGGCTCGATGCCGACCTCGCGGTGGAAGAAGTCGAGGAACTCCGGAAGGCGGTCCGCCGGGACCTCGATGTCCTGGACGACCTGCTCCCGGACCGGCTTGCCGCGCTTCTCGGCCACCCGGTTCGACAGGTCGTACTTGCGGTCGAGGGCGACGAGCTTCCAGTAGACGTCGCTGCGGAGCTTCGACTTGGGCCACAGTCGTCGGACGACCGGCTTCTGCGCGCCGAAGGCCCGGGAGCACCAGAACCAGTCGGTGTCCCACCGCCACAGGTAGTCGTGGATCGTCAGGACGTCCATGGTCCGGCGCTGGATCGACCGGTAGTAGATGTCCATCCCGGTGTAGTCGCTGGGCGTCATGCCGGTCGGGAGCTCATCGACCATCGTCCCGATGGTGAGGTACTGCTCCTCGGGCGAGAAGACCGTGCCGTCGAGGAAGTTCACCTCGCGGCCCTCATAGCTGCGCTCGCGGGAGATGTCGATCATCGCCTGAGTCATCGCGGTGGCGGTCGTGAACTTGACGTGACGCAACAGGACGTACGGCTTGGTCGGCTCGAGTTCGATCTTCAGTCGCAGCGCGTATCCGAGGGAGCCGTACGAGTTGGGGAACCCGTAGAAGAGGTCACGGTGGGGGTCGTCGTCCGTGCCGGTGACGGTGAGGATCTCGCCGGCCCCGGTGAGGATGTCCATCTCGAGAACGGCCTCATGGGGCATGCCGTCTCGGAAGCTGGCGCTCTCGATGCCCAGGCCGGTGACGGCACCGCCGAGGGTGATGGTGCGCAGCTGGGGCACGCAGGTCGGCATCAGGCCGTACGGCAGCGTGGCATCGACCAGATGCTCGTAGGTGGTCATGCCGAGGACCTCGGCGGTGCGGGCCACCGGATCGACGTGCAGCACACCATCGAAGGCGGCGACATCGAGTCCGGGTGTCTCGGTGGCCGTGCGGGGGCGGAAGAGATTCGAGGTCTTCTTCGCCAGCCGGATGGGGGTGCCCTCGGGGATCGCCCGGTACTCGCTCAGCACCTGATCACGCAGGGCGGCGTACCGGGACTGCCACGGGGCCTCGGATTGGACGGCGGTCACCCGCACACGGTAGCCAAGTGGTGCCCGCGACGTGGGGGCATGGGTGGGTCATGGGTCACAATGACGACGTGACCGGAACAGCCGCACGTCCCTGGTTCGGGCCGCTCATCGGCCTGATCACCTTCGTCGTCGTCCTCGTGGGCGGCGGCATCACGACGGCCGGCGTCGACTGGGGGATCCGCACCGCCGAGATGTCCGACCTCCTGACCAGCGTCGAGGCCTCCGAACAGGCGATGATGACCACCCAGGAGGAGCTCGCGGCCATCGCCGCCGACTTCCGGGCCGTCCAGGATCCCTCGGATGCCGATCGTGAGGCGTACGCCTCACGCCTGGCTGCGGCCGCCGGGCGTGGTCGCGATGCCGTCGCCCAGGCGGGGGTCGGGGTGGAGGCCCTCGACTTCGCCCCGTGGCACCGGGCTCTCGCCCGCGCGCAGGAGGACTACCTCGCCCACAACGTCGCCTGGCAGGAGCATCTGGACCGGGCCTCGCAGGATCCGGAGGAGTTCAACG
>JAUHZW010000244.1 GCA_030425745.1 Actinomycetes bacterium | reverse complement strand
CGCCCTCGCGTTCTTCGGCATCGGGACGGTCCTGTTCCTGGTGATGTTCACGCTCATCGTCGCCCGGCTCGCCCTGCGGCCGCGCCAGCTGGCGCAGATGGCGCCGTCGCTGTGGATCCCGCTGGCCCCGGCCGGCATTCTGGGGTTCTCCCTCCTCCGCCTGCAGCAGACCGGCGCTGCTGTCGGGCTGCCGGGGTTCGACTCGGTGACCGGGGGAGTGGTGATCGCCACGATGGGCATCGGGCTGGGCCTGTGGTGGGCGATCTTCGCCGGCTCCGAGCAGATCCGGCTGCGTCGCGAGGGTGGCGTCCCCTTCCACCCGGGCTGGTGGGGCTATGTCTTCCCGATCGCCGCGATGACCCTGTCGATCTCGGGGGTCGGCTCTGCGCTCGATTCGTCAGCCGTTGCCGTGGCGGGTGCGCTGGCCTCGCTGCTGCTCGTCGGTGTCTGGGTCATGGTGGCGCTGCGGACGGTGGGCTTGGTGCGCTCAGCGCGGGCTCGCTAGCATCCTGCGCACTGGGCGCCTGCTGGCAGATCGGCTGACGGCGCGCTCTCCGGTCTTCGACCGGCGACCTGGAGGATCCTCCATGGCGCAGATGCCCGACCCTGCCACCCCGATCATGTCTGTCGAGCCGATCGACGCGGCGCGCATGCACGTCGCGGACCCCGACATGGTCCGAGACATCCTCGGATACGTCGCGGAGCGACTTCTCGCGAGCGAGGAGCCGCTCGACGGCCTCGCCGACCGGAATCGGCTGGCCGGTGTCATCGAAGGCCTGATCGGCGAGGACGGACGTGACTTCCGCGAGGTGCTCGACATCTATGCCGAAGACCTCGCCCCGACGGTCCTGTCGGCGGACAGCCCGCGGATGTTCGCTTTCATCCCCTCCGCGCCGACCAAGGCCGCACTGTTGTTCGACATGGTCGTGTCCGCGGCGTCGCTTCAGGGCATCTCGTGGTTCGAGGCTGCCGGAGCCGTCATTGCGGAGAACCAGGCCCTGCGCACGCTGGCCGACATTGCGGAGATGCCCTCCTCGGCCGGTGGGGTCTTCGTGTCCGGTGGGTCGGCGGGCAACCTCTCGGCCCTCGTCGTCGCTCGCGATGTCCGTCGGCACCAGCGGCTGGCAGCAGGCCTGCCGGAGATCCCACTGCGCGTCGTGGTCAGCGATCAGGCTCACTCCTCCATCTCCAACACCCTCAACATCACCATGATGCGGGCCCTCGTCGTGGACACCACGACGACGGACGGCCGACTCACCGGAGCGCTCGTGGCCGAGGCTCTCGCGCGGGAGGCGGATGCGTCAGACATCTGCGCCGTCGTCGCCACCGCGGGCACCACCAATGCCGGGATCATCGATGACATCGCCGGCATCGGTTCCATCGCCCGGGAGCGTGGCTGGTGGCTGCACGTCGACGGGGCCTACGGCGGAGCCGGGATGCTCGCCCCGGACGTGCGGCACCGCTACGCCGGCATCGAGCAGGCCGACTCCCTCGTCATGGACCCGCACAAGTGGTGGTTCGCGCCCTTCGACTCGGCTGCTCTGCTCTACCGGGATCCGCGGCAGGCAGCCGCGGTGCACACCCAGGATGCCTCCTACCTCGACGTCATCCACGACGAGCCCGCTGGTGGACCGGCTGACATCAACCCCAGCGATCTGGCCCACCACCTCACGCGCCGGGCGCGCGGCCTGCCGCTGTGGTTCTCCCTCGCGGTCAACGGCCTCGCCGCCTACCGGGATGCGGTGGCCCACTCGCTGGAGCTGGCCCGTTATGCAGCGGATCGGCTCCGTGATCATCCGGACTGCGAGGTGATCAGGGAGCCCGACCTCTCGATCGTCCTGTTCCGTCGTCGGGGATGGGGCTTGGCGGAGTACGAGGAGTGGTCCCGCGGCCTGCTGGAGTCCCAGCGGGCGTTCGTGACCTCCAGCAAGTGGCGCGACGAGGTCGTGGGTCGTCTGGCCTTCCTGCATCCCGCAACGACGACCGAGATGGTCGACGAGGTGATCGCCGCCCTCGACTGAGGCGGACCCCTCCCGGCGACGCGCGTGGGCGGTGCTTGGATATCGGTGTGACGCTGCTGGCCCTCATCGGGGAGACCGCCCTGCTGGGGCTGGCTGCAGCCTTCACTCCCTCGTTGCTGGCCCTGCAGCTGCTGGTCTGCTCCGGGGATCCGTGGCGCGCCCGGGCCCGAGCCGTCGCTCTAGGCGGCGCGATGGCCTTCGCCCTCGTCGGGGGGCTGCTGTTCTTCGGGTTCGCGCAGTTGCCCAGCGGCTCCGATGCCGTCGGAGGCCTGAGCGCCGTCCTTCGGATCGTCGGCGGTGTGGTCCTGATCGGGTTCGCCTGGTGGCTCTTCCGCCCTCATCCGGACCTGAGCAGACGCGTCGAGCATGACATCCAGGGCTATGTCGCGCGGGCTTCGACGCTGGTGTTCTGGGGAGTCGCCTTCGTCCTCAGCATCAAGGACCTGTCGTCATTCGTCGTGCTGGCGCCAGCCCTGCACGACATCGCGACCTCCGGCTACGACGTCATCGTGAAGGCGCTGCTGCTGGTACTGCTCTACGCGCTGGCACTGCTGCCGGTCCTGGCTCCGCCCATCGCGCGGCGGGTCTTCGGGCACCGCGCCGACGTGGCCTTCCAGCGGGTCTACCGCTTCGCGATGGACCACCAGTTCCAACTGGTCGGCGGCATGGCCGCGGTCATCGCGGTGTACCTCGTCGTGACGGGTGTCATGCAGCTGCTCCCCTGAGGGGAGGGGCGGACAGCACCCGGGTCGGTCGGGGGCACGACACGCGTGGGCGGCCGGGCCCGGTCTGCACCTGTTCGTCGTCGTAGGGGTTATCCTCGTCACACGTGCCACGGCCGCACGCCTGTTGAGAACGCTGGGGAAGGCGACTCTCAAGGAGGCGATGATGACGATCGTGGTGAACGCCAAGGGCGCGTCGGACGCCGGCCTCACTCTGGGGCCTGCCCGAGGCGTCATCTTCGTGCATTCCTGCCCGCGTGCGGTGAGCCCGCATGTGGAGTGGGCGATGGCGCGCGTCTTCGGCAGCCGTCTGGAGATCGATTGGGCCGACCAGCCCGTCGAGCCCGGCTCAGTGCGTGCCGAGCTCGTCTGGGGCGGCCCGGGGGGCACGGGAGCCAAGATCGCGAGCGCGCTGCACGCCTTCCGGCAGCTGCGTCACGAGGTCACCGAGGATCCGAGCCCGGGGCGCGAGGGTGAGCGCTTCTCCTACACGCCCACCCATGGGCTG
>JAUHZW010000243.1 GCA_030425745.1 Actinomycetes bacterium | reverse complement strand
CCGGCAGGCCCAGACGCGAGGACTCGTCCTTCGCGAACACATGACCAACGCGGAGCTCCTCGGCAAGAGAGGGCAGCTCGAGCAGGGGCGTCGGTGCATAGCCGTCGAGGCCGCGGTGGAATTCGATCGCCTCCGGAGAGGGCGATGCGCAGTGCCAGGACGTGTCGCGACTGTGGGCGAACCAGGCGGTGGCGGTCATGCGCTCAGCCTCGCGACCGAGGGATGCGCGTGCAAGTGGCGCGAGTGAAGGAATGGGTCGGCCACTCCCCAGTCAGCAGTGTGCGGACGCTCCTCCCCTGCGCCCCTGTACTCTCGGTCCACAGGTGCGGCGAGAGCGGTCTGTCACGTGGGGGAACCGTGGCGGGCTTTTAGGCGTCTCGGATGGAAGCGCCGTGCGCTGGGACGAACACGGGCCATCAGCCTGATGGCCCGACTGAGATGGGAGAACGAGTGACGAAGAAGACGATGGGTTCTGTGGCCCTGGTCGCGAGCACCGCAGTGGTGGCGACCTCCGTGGCTCTGGCCGCGCCGGCCTCAGCCGACCGCAACACCACCCTGAACGCCGGTAACGGCACCGTGGGCGTGAACCAGGTGCTCACGGCCACCTACGTCTCGCCCAATGCGACGACCTCGTGCGATGACGAGCCCGGGGCGATCAGCTTCGACTTCAAGGTCAACAAGGGCCCTGATCTCGGCACCGTCGGTGGCAGTTGCACGCCGGTGACCGACGGCTCCCGCACCCCCGTCGCCACGTGGACGGCGAGCATGAACTGGACGCCGACGAGCAACGGATCCTTCACCCTCAAGGTCGATGCCATCGAGCAGGAGCTCGGTGGCAACCCGACGGTCGGCAGCGCCGAGAAGCGGGTCAGCATCGCCGCGGCAAAGCCGTCGGGCGCTCCCTCCAAGCCGCAGAACCTGAAGGTCACCGGCGTCTCCACCAACACCGTGTCGCTGAACTGGAACGCGCCGAGCAGCCAGGGTGGCTCCGCCATCTCCGGCTACATCGTGCAGTGGAGCGGCCCGACCAGCGGCCAGGTCACTGTCCAGGCGACCAACGCGAACATCGGCACGCTTTCGGCCGGCTCGACGTACACCTTCAGTGTCTCGGCCGCGAACGCGCAGGGCTGGAGCGACTGGGCGAGCGTCACCCAGAACACCGCCAACGCCCCGACCCCGCCGCCCGTGCAGCAGCAGGCGCTCGCTGGACCGTCATGGACCGGTGGCGGTCCCAAGGTGAAGAGCGGCAAGTGGAAGACGTTCAACGACACTGCGAACCTGGACACGAACGCCGGCCATGAGGCTCGTCTGAGCGCGACCAACCGTTCGTCCTCGGTCAAGAGCGTCAGCTTCCGCTACGACGGTGACCGCGCCCAGGTCCGCGCCGTGCTCAAGCCCGGCGCACGTAGTGGCTCATTCACGCTGGTGGAGTCCTCTCCCGCATACCCGGGCTTCACCGCCATGCGGGTCACCCGGGTGATCAAGGTCGTCAAGTAACGCCACGGCGGCGACAGTCGCCGCATGAACGATGAAGGCCCCCCGGAAACGGGGGGCCTTCGTGTTTGTCGCACGTCGTCACGGGGTAGACCTGTGTCTGGAACGCACACGGCGATCCACATTCAGTTCTGGGGAGACACGCATGAGCGAACTGGCCATGACCGCGGTGATCGGACCATCACATCGCAACAGCGGGCTGGTGGGGTATGCCGACGTGTTCGCAGCGCTGTACGTGGGCGGGTCCGGCGCGTGGATCTTCACTCCCGTGAGTGATCGCGAGGGTCTGGAGGTAATCCGCCTCAGCTCCCAGCGCGATCTCGCTGCCGAAATCCGGGCAGGGGCCTCTCTCTCCCTGGGTCTGGGGGAGGCCCGGGCGATTCTGGAGCAGGACCCGAAGGCCGCGCTCGCCTGGAGGAACCGCAACACCATCGACCTATCGGCCGAGACGCTGCGACTCGTCGCCGATCAGTCCCGGGACATGGGTGTGGCCATGCAGGTCGCGAGCGACGATGTCGGTCTGGTGGAGGAGTTCCTGCCGAGCGTGCAGGATGAGGGCTGGTCGATCACCCTGTGCGGCCCGGTGGCGCAGAACCTCTCCACACAGTGGGGATGATGACGAGGCAGAGACGGGGGAGACCATGAAGCGCGAGGGCAATGACGGTTCCGTGAATGATGCCCAGTCCCAACTGCGGTTCATGACGGCGTGGAGCCGGATTGAGGCACAGTTGGCGGAGCTCTATCTCGAGGGCAGGGTGGGCCGAGAGCGAGCTCCGGACTCGGTCGTTCTCATTGATTGGGCCGAGGACGAGCGTCATCTGACGAGGAGTCAGGCCCGGTTCCTGGGTCAGTGTCGACGCGCGCGCAACGCCTACTCCCACGTCGCCTTCGACGATTACCACGGCCCGCTGGGGTTTCCGCCCAAAGATGTGACGGACCGCATGGAGCGAGTCCTGGCCGGGCTGGTCAATCCGCCGAAGGCCTCGGCTGCCCTCCCGCGGGCAACCACTTGTGATGCGTCGACTCCGATCCGGGACGCACTAGCGGTCCTGAGGGAAGAGGACTTCAGTCAACTTCCGTACCGGCACGACGATCGCGGTTGGCTGCTCGTGACCCGATCCCAGATCGCCGCATGGGTCGAGCACGCCACTCAGGAGGACGGCGCATGCCTACTCGATCTGAATCTTCCGGTGAGGCACCTCGCTGATGAGGCCGGACCCGGCCCCATCATCCCTCGCATGCTCACCACGCAGAGTCGCCTCAGCGACGTGGTGTTGGAGATGGAGCAGGCGTTCATCACCCCCGACCATGAGCCAGGAGGCTATCCGTGCGTCCTTGTCACCGAGCCGAGTGGAGACAACGCTCCTTTCCTCATGGCGCCCGATGATCTCCCCCACGCCTACCGCCTGCTGGGTCGATAGGCGTGGCCCAGCGCGTGACCTGCCGATCGGTCGCGCCGCTCGTCGCAAGGATGCTTCCCACTCATCGTTCGAAAGCCTGGCCATCAGGTTTGGCGCCCCGCGGGAGTGGGCATAACCCCGCTACGTAAGGCAGGCAATGGGGGGATTGTCCGATGAAGAGCAGCGTCACGAAGGCCATGGCCACCACGGCCGCCGCCATCACGATCGCTGGAGTGGTCGGGATCACCGCCGCCCCGGCGCAGGCCGATGCGGCCGGCAACTCGCGCGAGCAGGTGATCCGGGACTACCAGGAGATCCTCGTCCCGGCGCTGAACACACCCATCGGCTGGACGGGGGATGCGGGCAGTTGCTTGGCG
>JAUHZW010000242.1 GCA_030425745.1 Actinomycetes bacterium | reverse complement strand
GTAGGCGAGGAGCAGGGTGAGCACGGCGCCTGGGACGGCCGCGTAGGCGGGGCCCCGGCGCGGGGATCGGATGTCCTGCAGCAGCACCCTGCGCGGGGTGTGGTGGATGAGGTTGATGACGATGAGGAGCACCAGTCCGAGAGAGGCGAGGACCAGAAAGGTCCACCCGATCGCCAGACTCACCGGATCGATCGGCCCGAAGTCCGTGGGGATGCGGAACGCCGCCACCGAGAGGGCCGCCGTGCCCATGACCCCGCCGAACCACCCGGGGTGGGAGCGCGACCGCTCACGCGACTCCGGATGCCACCTCGCTCGCGCGCTCACTTCTCCACCGTACTCACCCGCACGCCTCCCCGATGCCTCGTCGCTGGTGGCGGGAATTCTCCAAGAATTCCCGCCACCAGCGACGAGGCATCGGAAGCAGTCAGGGAAGGGTTCAGGGAAGGGGGAGCCACTCCACCGTGGCACGACGGGCCGTGACCCCTTCGGGCACCACCGCGAATCCGGACGACTGCGCCAGGCCGCGCAGCATGGCCGACCCGCCATACGGCGACAGTTCGAACACGCCGTCACGGACGGTCCCGGCGATGAGGCGGGTGTGGCCGGCGGGTGCACGGAGCTCCTCCCCCGCCACTGCCGTGAGGGCGGGAGCCGGTGACCGACCGAGGAGGACGTCGATCGCCGGAACCGCCAGGGTCACGAAGCCCACGACGGCCGAGTGCGGGTTGCCAGGGAGACCGACCAACGGCACCGTGCGATCCCCGTCCGCCAGCGCCGCCAGCAGCATCGGGTGCCCTGGTCGCACCGCGACGCGATCCACGACGAGCTGACCCCCGACCGTCTCGATCGCCGCGTGCATATGGTCGCGCGGACCCTCGGCGGTGCCACCGGTGGTGATGATGAGGTCCGCCTCGACGGTGGCCTCCCGCAGGATGCTGACCAGCGCATCCAACTCATCGGCGACCTGGTGCCGGACGATCACCTCGGCTCCGGTGCGCTGAACCCAGCCGGGCAGCTGCGGGCCGAGGGAGTCGCGGACGCGTCCGTGCTCGGGGACGCCTGAGGTCAGGAGCTCGTCACCGAGCAGGATCAGCGCGACCCGTGGCTTGCGCACCACGGGCACGGCGTCATGCCCCGTCGCGGCAAGGAAGCCGGACAGCGCCGGGCCGACCTCGGTGCCGGCAGCAGCGATCAGGTCACCGACCTCGCACTCCTCGCCCGCAGGGCGAATGTCCGTGCCAGGACCCGGATCACCGTGCACCTGCCCACCCTCGACCGTGGCACGCTCCCAGCGCAGCACGTGACTGGCGCCCTCCGGCACCACCCCTCCGGTGGCGATCCGCACCGCAGTGCCGGGCGTCAGGTGCTCATCCCACGGGTGACCCGCTGCGACATCGCCCACGATCTCCCACGGCCCCGGACCGGCCAGCGCCCAGCCGTCCATGGCCGAGGAGGCAAAGGACGGCAGCTGGCACAGCGCGTGACAGTCCTCGGCGATGACGCGGCCATCCAGATCCCCCACCGGAACGAGCTCGGAATCAAGGCGCTTCGCAACAAGTCGGGCCGCTGCCCGAGCGGACGACCAGGCAGCCTCGCGGAGAACGGTCATGCCGGTGATCCTGTCACTGCCGGGGAACTCCCCACCCAGGCCCTATTCGAAGTCGCTCGGGATGTGCGCCTGCTTGGCGTCCTTGCGGCGCTTGGTGATGGTGAACGCCACCGCCGCACCGAGGGCGACCAGGAAGCCGATGATCACGACGATGATCATGTGCTCGGACGACTCGGTGGCGTAGTCGCCGATCGTCGTCAGGGCATCCGACTTGTCGATGAGGGTGAACGACCCGACGACCAGGACGAACCAGCCGAACAGCTTGCGCAGCTTGTCCGGATCGATCTTGCGGGCCACACGGACACCGATCAGAACACCCACGATGGCGAAGCCGATGACCAGAAGCGTCACGCCCCAGTCGAAGCTGGTCTCCGGATTGACGGTGGCGAAGCCCTCGTCGCCGAAGAACTTGATGCGGTAGCTGATGAAGGTCGCGATCGCCTTCATCATGACGACGAGCAGTGAGGTGCCGACCGCCATCTGCATCGGGATGCCGCCGAGCAGGACGAGTGCCGGCACAACGAGGAATCCGCCACCGGCACCGACGAGGCCCGTGGCGATGCCGACGAGGAAGCCATCGAGCAGGATGCGGAACAGCGGCAGGCCCTCGTGGTGCTTGCTCGTCATCTCCTTGCGGCCACGGATCATGGCGATCGCGGTCACGACCATCATCACGCCGAGCAGGACGAGGACGAGGTTGCCGGGCAGGCGCTGGCCGACCTGCCCCGCCAGCAGCGCACCCGTGACTCCAGCGAAGCCGAAGAGCAGGCCGGTGCGCCACTGCACCTGCTTGTTGCGTGCGTACTGGATCAGGCCGATCAGCGAGGTGACAGCCACGAGGACAGCACTCGCGGCGATCGCCGGCTTTGCTTCGAAGTCTGCGACGTACACGAGCATCGGGGTCGTGAGGATGGACCCTCCACCGCCGAACATCCCCACGGCCATGCCGATGAAGATGGCGAAGAAGGACACGAGTGCCCCGATGACGATTCCCATGAAGGTGTTCCCGTTTCGGTGAGAGGGACGACGCGGTCAGACGCTGCTACGCCTGCGGCATCTGTCCGTCGACGTAGTAGGCCTGCACCTGAGGCATGACCGGCCGCATCATGAACAGCGGTCGGCGCAGGCCGTCCTTGTTCGGGCCCGGACGCGTCCAGGACATCCACTCCTGGTAGACCTCACGGGACTTCTTGGTGTCGACGACGACATCGCCGTACTTGTCCTCGTCATGAGCCTTCTCGACCCTGACGCGCTGGTGCCAGCAGTGCATGCCGGACTGGGTGTCCGGGTGCACCGGGAAGGCGAGGTTCTGGTGAACGCCCGGATCCTCCCAGTTGATGCGCATCGAGTCGGCATCGTCACTGACGAAGGGGCGCACGCCCTCCTTGTAGCGCAGCCGCCACCGGCCGTCCTCCAGGCGACCGACGTCGACCTTGCCGGTGACCCAGCGGCTGCCGGCATCGTCGGTGGTGCGCCAGCGACCCATGTGGTGGGACATCGCGATGACCCCGGGCTTGATGCCCTCGGTGGCCCAGATGCGGGCCACGTAGTAGCCGATGTCGGTGTTGACGCGCACCATGTCGCCGGTCTGGAGACCGAGAGCGTCCGCATCGACGTTGTTCATCCAGATCGGGTGCTTGTTGCTGATCTCGTTCAGGTACTTG
>JAUHZW010000241.1 GCA_030425745.1 Actinomycetes bacterium | reverse complement strand
ATCAGCTCCCCCTGTGGCGTGTGACCGGTCATCGATCCTGCCGCAAAACCGGGCACCGCTGTCCGGCGTGTCGCCACATTCCCCCCTATGAGCGAGAGTCATGTCCTCGTCATGTCCGCGCAACACGCCCACGGCGTCGCGCAAATCCCACACATCATGCTGGGTATCCATTACGTTCTCCCATGTCCAATCCGTTGCCGGTTGGACCCTGCGGAACCGTCCAGTGTGGGTTCGAATCCCACCCGGGGCACTTCTCGCCCCTAGTTGCGCAGGGTCCTACTGGCCAGAGAGCCGGGAGACTCTCCGTGAGTATTAGCGCACATCCCACCCGCACTGTCCCCCATCGGGGGGCTGTTCTGCGGTCATTGACCATCCATCCCCAGGCCGCGACCTCTCCCGTGTCGGTCGTCGCCGCCCGCCCCCGCAGTGCTGTCGCCTCCCCCGCGACGGCGCTGCGGGGGCCTTCTGCATTTGGAGGAAGCCATGCCTGCTGACTGGACCCTGATCGCCCTCACCGCTGCGTCCTGCTGCCTCGTGATGGCCACGGTGATCGTCTACGAGCGGCTGCTCAAGGCCGCCCGCTACGCCGCCCAGGAGGCCGAGGACGAGGCCCAGATGTGGGCCGACCTCGCCAGCGAGCACCTCATCGCCAACCACCCGTCACGGCGGGGACGGGCATGAGCACCGCCACCGTCATCGCCTCGGCAGTGCTGCTGGTGTTCGTCGCCCTGTTCTTCGGCTGGGCGCTGCGCTGGCTGCTCATTGACGCCCGCGAGCGGCGCATTGACAAGGAAGCGGCCGACCGCTTCGTGGCCAGCTACCGAGCCCACATCCACCACGACCGCTACCTGCGCGACGAAGCCGGGAGACCCGAATGATTGACACCCTGATCCACGCCGCCGTTGAGGTGGCCATTGACAACGACCGCGCCGTCAACCTGCAGCGCCCCTCGCGGGGCACGCACGGGTCGGCGGTGCGCGAGGCCGCCAAGTTCCCTCGATCCCTGCTGGCCTTCGCGCAGTGCGTTGCCTTTCGAGAGAGCGGCGTCACCAATCTGGAGAACCGCCAGTCCCGCGAGGACGCGCAGAACGGCGGCAGCAGCGCAGCCGGTCGCTGGCAGATGCTGGATGCCAGCGGGTGGCGCAATGGCCTGAGCTGGCTGGTGTTCAAGCGCATCGTGAAGTTCGGCGTCCCCCGTGCGGAGGCGCACCGGGTGCGCACCTACCTGCGGGCCACGCCCATCCACAAGGTGGACGGCTTCTGGCAGGACATCGCGTTCATCCAGTCCGTGGAGGAAGGCGGCTGGGCCAACTGGCGCAACGGTGACCGCTGCGACCGATTGGCACCGCGATGACCATGTGGCTCTACAAGTGTCGCGCCTGCCGCATCCTGCTCGGTCCCGGCGAGGACGTGATGGTCGGCGAGCACTACTACCACCACGAGTGCGCCCCCGACCTGGACGAAGCCATCGCCGACCTTGAGGCGTGGGTTGAGGTCGAAGTGGATCGCCGGCTGGAGGACCATCATGGGGTTTAGGACCTGGACCGCCGCCATGCACACCGCGCAGTGCGAGGAGTGCGGCAAGACCTTCTCCTCCACCGATCCTGACCACGTGGGCGACTGGATGCACGCCCACGTGCAGGAGACAGGACACGTCTGGTGAGTCCGGTGATGGTCCCGACGCCGGACGAGTTGGCGGCGATGCCGTGGCACAAGCGCGACAAGGCGCTGCTGCAGCTGCGCTCCCTGATGAGTGCCTACGGGCTGGCGTTTGAGCCTGCACGCCGCACGCGCATGACCGAGGCCCAGAAGGCCCGCAACGCCGCCCGTCGCCGCAAGGCCGCGCAGGCGTGGGGCGAGTCGGTGCGCGCTGAAGCCCGCCGACTGGAGCGGGAGTCCAATCGGCGGGCGGGGGTGCAGCGATGAGTCAGCGCTTGACGTACCGCTCCAGCGCGGTGACCACCACGTCAGTGAGGGTGCGGCCCTCGGCCTGCGCCTTCTCCAGCGCTGCGGCCCAGAGGTCGTCAGGGATGCGCAAGGACTTGGGGCGAGTGTCAGCCATTGACGATCTCCACCTCGTGATCCAGCCGTGCCCATGTGCCATCGTCAAACGTGACGCACGGGTACATGCCGTCGCGGCTCCAATGGGTGATCGTGCCAATGAGCCGCTCGCCGTCCCATGTCGTGTAGACGGCCTTGAGCCCGATCCACGTGGCGCAGTAGTCGGCGCCACCTTCGGCGGCGACCTTGCGCTGGCTGATGCTGGTGCGGCGTGTGGCGATCATTGCTGCCTCCCCTTGTCGGTGTTTGTATCTACAGACTACAGGGGTGTAGATACAGGCGCAAGTGTTTCGCCCAAGAATCTTGGGGGCGTGTCGTGACCCTGACATACCTGTCCACCTTCTCTGGCATCGGTGGCCTTGATCTCGGCTTGGACCGAGCCGGGCTGACCTGCGTTGGCCAAGTGGAGATTGACAAGAAGGCCAGAGCGGTCCTCGACCGCCACTGGCCTGACGTACCCAAGCACGACGACATCACGACCGCGAAGGAATGGGCCAGTGACATCGGACTTGTCGGATCAGTTGACGTTGTTTGCGGAGGAGCACCTTGTCAGGACCTCTCCGTCGCCGGGAAGCGCGAAGGGTTCGCCGGTGAGCGGTCCGTCCTCGTCCTCAACATGGTCGCCCTTGCGGCGCACGTCAAAGCTGACTGGATCATCTACGAGAACGTGCCTGGACTCCTTAGCAGTAATCAGGGCCGCGATCTCGGGGTCCTCATCCTTGCACTGGCCGACGCAGGCTTCCCTTACGTCGAATGGCGAGTGCTTGATTCGCGCTACTTCGGAGTCGCCCAGCGTCGCCGACGAGTGTTCCTTGTCGCAGGTACTGCTGACCCACGCCGATCCCCGGTACTTCTTGAGCGCGAAGGCAGCCGAGGGGATTCTGCGCCGAGCGACACGTCGGGGCAAAGCCCTGCCGGAGCCGCTGGATGCAGCGCTGCGCTCGGTATTGGCGACGACGCCGTAACCGAGAGAGAGAGAGAGAGAGTCGGCGGCTGGAGCGAGGGGCACATCGTGACCGCGCTGACAGCGAAGTGGAGCAAGGGCACGAGCGGCCCGGCTGGCGACGAGCACCACAACCTCGTCATCGCCCCATCGCCGATGTCATCGGCACTCTCTCCGGCGGTGCTCACCCGGGCGGATTCAACGGTCAAGACGCCTACACCGGGCAGTTGGTGATCGTCGGTGATTGACGTCTACACGAAGTCACGAAGGGCAGCCAATGACCAGGACTACGAGACATGGACGCG
>JAUHZW010000240.1 GCA_030425745.1 Actinomycetes bacterium | reverse complement strand
CGCCAATGACGGCGTCTTCAAGGTGGGCACGTTCCTGCCCGTCACCGGCAACCTTGCCTTCCTCGGACCACCGGAGGTCGCGGGCGTGAAGCTGGCGATCAAGGACATCGAGGCTGCCGGCGGCATCCCCGGGTTCGACAAGATCGAGCTCGAAGAGGGCGACTCGGGCGATACCTCGACCGAGACCGGCCGTCAGACCGTCAAGCGTCTGCTGCCGCTCGGCATCGACATCCTCGTCGGTGCAGCGTCCTCCGGCTCCAGCCTCCAGGTCCTCGACGAGGTCACCGGTGCTGGCGTCATGATGATCAGCCCCGCGAACACCTCGCCGGCGCTGACCACCGCCCCTGACAGCGGCCTGTACTGGCGTACCGCCCCCTCGGATGTCCTCCAGGGTGCGTTCGTCGGCAACATGATGCTGCAGGACGGCTACACCAAGGTCGCCATCATGTCCCTCCAGGACGCCTACGGTGACGGCCTCAACGAGAACATCACCAAGGCCGTGACTGAGGGTGGTGGCGAGGTTGTCGCCAACGTCGTCTACGACCCGACCGCGGCTGACTTCGCCGCTGACGTCGCGCAGATCAAGGCTGCTGGCCCCGAGGCCATCGTCCTGATCGGCTTCGACGAGTCGGCGCAGATCATCCAGGAGATGGTGAAGCAGGGCATCGGCCCGAACGCTGGCTAGTCTCCACAGCACCATCGGTGGGGGTCGTCCTTCGGGACGGCCCCCACTGCTGTGTCCGGAGCACAGGTGAGTGAGACTTGCGATCCAGGAGGGCAGATGAGTCAGGAACGACAGATCCGCGGCCAGCGGGATGAGGCTGGCCTTCCGCGCTATGCCGGCTTGGCGACCTTCGCGTTGCTGCCCATGATCGACGAGGTCGATGCAGCCGATGTCGCCGTCCTCGGAATCCCGTTCGATTCCGGCACGAGCTTCCGCCCCGGCGCACGCTTCGGCCCGGCACACATCCGGGAGATGTCGCGGCAGCTCCACCCGTACCACCAGATCCAGGAGGCATTTCCCTTCCGCGACCAGCAGGTGGTCGATGCGGGAGACGTCGCCGTGGGTCCCTACGACATCGATGCCGCTGTCGACGCCATCGAGCGACACGCGACCGGCCTGACACGGCTGGGCACCCGCGTCGTCGCCCTGGGCGGTGACCACACGGTGGCGCTGCCCCTGCTCCGGGCAGCGGCATCCGTGCACGGGCCTCTCGCCGTGGTGCACTTCGATGCCCATCTGGACACGTGGGACGTCCTTCACGGTGCGACCGTGTGGCACGGGTCGCCGTTCCGGCGCGCCGCCGAGGAGGGGCTGCTCGATCTGGAGCGCTGCCAGCATGTGGGCATCCGCGGCGGTGTCTACGACCCCTCTGAACTCGTCGACGACGCCGGGGCGGGTTTCGCCCTCATCCGCAGCGAGGAGTTCGCCGAGCGCTCGGCCGAGAGCCTGAGTGACCAGATCCGCGCGCGCGTCGGGTCAGGGCCTGTCTACGTGAGCATCGATATCGACGTGCTCGATCCTGCGTTCGCGCCGGGGACGGGAACGCCGGAGGTCGCCGGCATCAGCACGCGCGAGATGTTCGACGTGCTGCGCCGCCTGCGCGGCCTGCCCATCGTGGGCGCCGACGTCGTCGAAGTGGCTCCCGCCTATGACCACGCCGGCCTGACCGGGCTTGCTGCTGCTCACACCGCGTGGGAGCTGATCACCCTGATGGGTCTGGGGCCGGAGCCTCAGTCGCGGTAGGCCTCGATCGCAGCCCTGATGTCGGCAGGGGTGTCCGGCAGCAGTGTGACGTCGTCGACCCAGCCCGCATCATCGGGACAGTGCGCCCGGAAGGGGCGCCCGACGAGTGACGCGTCACGGGCCTGCTCGAAGCGCAGCGTCGCGATGCGCTCGCCCGGAGCCCCCTCGATGCCGTCGACCAGCACCTTGCCGGGGGCTGCCGACATGACCGGGCCGCGCACGGTCCGGGAGAGTCCCGGCAGTTGCCGGTAGGCATCGGTGAAGATCTCCCAGGCCCGCGGCATGGGCACCTCGAAGTACTGCTGCGGGCCGGTGTCGCGCGCCATGAACATGTAGTAGGGCACTGCACCGAGCGCGACCTCTGCGCGCCACAGCTCGGCCCAGGTGTCGGCATCGTCGTTGATGTGGGCCATCAGAGGTGCCTGGCAGTAGATCAGCGCCCCGCTCGATCGCAGGCGCTCGACAGCCCAGCGTGCCAGATCGGTCTGCAGTTCCCGCGGATGGCTCATGTGCGCCATGACAGCGGCCGTGCGACCGGACTTCACGATCTCCTCGATCAGGCGGAGGAGGTCGTCTGCATCGGCGTCGGTGGTGAATCGGGCCGGCCAGTAGGCGAGGGCCTTCGTGCCGAATCGGATCGTGCGGACAGTCGGCACGGCAAGGATGGGCTCGAGGTGTTGGCGCAGGCGGGCGGTGCTCATGATCATGGAGTCGCCGCCCGTGACCAGCACATCGTGGATCTCCGGGTGCTCATGCAGGTAGGCCACGAACTGCTCGGGGGAGGAGCTGGCGAATCGGAGGTCCGGGTCTCCGATGAACTGCGCCCAGCGGAAGCAGTAGGTGCAGTAGGCGTGGCACGTCTGACCCTGCGACGGGAAGTAGAGGGCGGTCTGCGCGTACTTGTGCTGAACACCGTCGACACGCTCACCGTCCAGCATGGGCACGTTGTGCTCCTGCTGGCCAGACGGATGCGGGTTGAGGTCGGCCCGCAGGCGAGCGACCAGCTCTCGCTTCTCGGGTGACTTCGGGGTGGCATCACGGAGCACGCCCAGGTCGTGCCGGGAGAGTCCCGGCAGCATTCCCGGCTGGGGGAACACCAGTTGGAAGATCGGATCCTCCGGAGCGTTGTCCCAGTCGACAAGGTTCTCGAGGACGTACTCGTTCACCCGGAAGGGAAGCACCATCGCGTGGAGGCGCATCTCCTCGACCACATCGGCAGAAAGCCCGAAGCGGTCGCGGACCTCATCCAGATGCTGAGGACCGAGGGCGCGGAACCTCTCCACGTCACGAAGGTCCGGGAAGGACACGTCCAGGCGCACTGAAGGATTCACCCTGAGACTATGCCCGAGTGTGTCGGGGACTGCGAAACCGCCGTTCCCCAACGCGACATGCCTGCGACATGACCGGTACAGGCATGACAGGAGATCCGGATGTATCCCAGACCGTTGAAAGGGGAACTACGCCTGGGCCAGGGTACCGAGATACAGGTGCACGACCTTCGGGTCTGTTGCGAGGCCGCGGCCGGTGCCCGTGTAGGCGTTGCGGCCCTGATCGAGCACATAACCCCGATCGACGA
>JAUHZW010000006.1 GCA_030425745.1 Actinomycetes bacterium | reverse complement strand
TTCCTGCAGCAGTCGAGAAGCCGGACTACGGTCCCGATGTGCCCTGAGTGGGGCCCGGGCGGCGCCCGAGGATCCCACCCTCACCCCGACCCCCGCGGAGGATGCGATGGACGATTCAGTCGAGCAGCACAAGTACGTGCTCACCGAGGACCAGATGCCGACGGCTTGGTACAACATCCTGGCCGACCTGCCGACGCCGCCGCCCCCGCCGCTGCATCCCGGCACGAAGGAGCCGGTGGGCCCGGAGGATCTGGCCCCGCTCTTCCCGATGGACCTGATCCTGCAAGAGGTGTCGACCGACCGGTACATCGACATCCCCGGCGGTGTGCTCGACGTCTACCGCCAGTGGCGACCCTCGCCGCTGTTCCGCGCCCGGCGCCTGGAGAAGATGCTCGACACCCCGGCCCGCATCTACTACAAGTACGAGGGCGTCTCGCCGGCCGGCTCGCACAAGACCAACACCTCCGTGCCGCAGGCGTACTACAACAAGAAGGAGGGCACGACCAAGCTGACCACGGAGACGGGGGCCGGTCAGTGGGGTACCGCCCTGTCCTTCGCGTGTGCGCTGTACGACCTCGAGTGCGAGATCTGGCAGGTCGGCGCTTCCTACGACTCCAAGCCCTACCGCCGGCTGATGATCGAGACGTTCGGCGGCAAGGTGCACCGCTCGCCCTCCGACGTCACCGCGATCGGCCGTGAGCTCGCCAAGGATCCGAAGAACTGGTCCGGCTCACTCGGCATCGCGATCTCCGAGGCCGTCGAGATCGCGGCCACAAACGAGAACGTGCGCTACGCGCTGGGCTCGGTGCTGAACCACGTGCTGCTGCACCAGACGATCATCGGTGAGGAGGCGCTGCTGCAGATGGAGATGGCCGGGGACACCCCGACCCTCATCGTCGGCTGCACCGGCGGCGGCTCCAACTTCGCGGGCCTGACCTTCCCGTTCCTGCGCGAGAAGATGGCCGGCAAGATCGATCCGCGCATCCTCGCCGTCGAGCCGGCTTCCTGCCCGTCGCTCACCAAGGGCGTCTACGCCTACGACTTCGGCGACACCGCGGGCATGACGCCGCTGATGAAGATGCACACCCTCGGGCACGACTTCATCCCGGACCCGATCCACGCCGGTGGCCTGCGCTACCACGGCATGGCTCCCCTCATCTCGCACATCTACGAGGAGGGCCTGATCGAGGCGGAGTCCGTGCCCCAGACCGAGTGCTTCGCGGCGGCGATCCAGTTCGCCCGCACCGAGGGCATCGTCCCGGCACCGGAGCCGACGCACGCGCTCGCGAAGGCGGTCGAGGCCGCGCTCAAGGCCAAGGAGACCGGCGAGGAGACCGTCATCCTCACCGCCCTCTGCGGGCACGGGCACTTCGACCTCGCGGCGTACGACTCGTACCTGACCGGTTCGCTGGTCGACGAGGAGGTCAGCGAGGCCCGCTTCGCCGAGGCCCTCGCGACGCTGCCCCAGGTCGAGGGCTAGCAGCAACACTCGAACAGGGGGAGGGAGCCGCGGCTCCCTCCCCCTGTTCGTCCACGTCGGTAGGGTGGCCGGGTGAGTTCGTCGCAGCCGCGGGCCGCCCTGGCCAAGGGCCTGATCTTCGTCGGAGCGGCGACGATGATCGGCAACGGCGCGGCCTACCTGCTGAGCATGGTCTCGGCCCGCATCCTCACCCCGGCGGACTTCGGCGCCCTCGGCGCGCTTCTGAGCCTCCTCGTCATCATCAGCACGGTCGGCATCGCCACCCAGGCCTTCGCCGCCCGCCGCGTCGCCGAGGCCGGCGCCGACCGCGCCGCGGTCGAGGGTGAGTCCATCCGCCTCGCGACATTCGTCGGCGTCCTGGTCATGGCTCTCGGAGTCATCGTGGCGTGGCCGGCCGGCATCATCTTCGACATCCCCGTGCTCGCCGTCGCGACCGGCATCGCCTCCATCGGGTTCGTCATCATCGGATCCGCGGCCATGGGCATCGCGCAAGGCCGCGAGGAGCACCTGCGCCTGAGCTGGTCGTTCATCGCCAACGGGGTCGGCCGCGCGGCCGGTGGCGTCGTCGGCGTCGTCGTCCTGCAGAGCGTCACCGGCGTGGGCATCGGCATCCTCATCGGCTGTGCGGTCGGTGCCTTCATCGCCTACCGCCTCAGCTGCCCCGGGGCGTGGGCGCAGGCCGTCGCCTCCGGTGTGACCAAGGAGCTCGCGCAGGTCGTCTACGCGCTCATGGTGCTGTTTACCCTGACCAACGTCGACATCCTGCTGGCCCGGCTCTTCCTCACCGAGGATCAGTCCGGCGAGTACGCGGTCGGGGTCCTGCTGGCCAAGATCGCCTTCTTCCTGCCCAACGCGATCATCATCGTGCTGTTCCCGAAGATGACCGGCGGTCGCAGCAACCGCACCGTGTACCTGGCCACCGGGCTCACCGCCATCGTCGGCCTCGTCATCACCGGCTTCAGCTTCCTGCTCGGTGACCTCGTCATCCGCATCCTCGGTGGTGCGCAGTACACCGAGCTCGGCTCGGAGGCCTGGCTGTTCGCCCTTGAGGGGTCGGCCTTCGCCCTGGTGCAGGTGCTGCTCTATGCCCGGCTTGCGACGCGTGACCAGCGGGCCGTGCTCGCCGTGTGGGCGGCGCTCGGAGTGCTCATCGCCATCGTGGCGCTGTGGCGACACGACTCCGTTGCCGAGATCGTCACCTCCGTGGTGTTCGTCTCCCTCGGCCTCACGGTCGTGGGCCTGATCATGGACCGGCGGCATTCCCCCGGCGTGCCCATCCCGGTGGAGTCGGCGGAGTAACGCCGATCGGCCGCTCTCGCGCCGATGGGCCACTCGCGTAAGCGTGTCGAGGGGAGCCTCGGGGGTTCGGACGACCCGGAATGGCAGCATGGCGAGGTAGCCATCAGCCAGCACAGGGAGAGCAATGTCGGACGAGTCGCACGGTGACGGGGGCGAGCAGGAGGCGGCACCGCCGACTGCTCCGGAGGCGACACCGGACTCGACGCCTCCCCAGTGGTCGAACGACAGCACCCTCGAGCTCCAGGCCGTGACCGACGAGCCCCCGGCCGGCGAGCAGCTCGCCCTCAATGACGACCTGAACGACGAGGTCGCCGCTGACGCACCCGGCATCGACACCGAGATGCTCGCGGCCTTCCTGGGCGAGCCGGTGGCCAAGGAACCGGTCGAGGAGGGGACCGACATCCTCACGGGCGCACCCGTCGCCGAGGAGGTCGTCGCTGAGGCCGATGTGCTCACCGGCGCCCCTGTCGACGACGCGGTGGTCATCGACGACGAGGGCGACGACGAGGTCGAGGTCGTCGAGGCCGATGACGAGTCGGCGGTGGCCGAGACGGTCGAGGAGGTCGACGAGGTCGAGGGTGACGTCGCCGAGGTCGACGACGAGCCAGTGGTGGCCGTGCCTGTGGCCGAGGTCGCCGAGGAGATTGTCGAGGTCGTGGAGGAGCCGGCCGGCGACGACGTTGCTGCGGCTGCGGTCGTCGCGGCTGCCGCCGGCACCACGGACGGACCCGTCTCACACGCGGCCCCCCGGCGCTCCGTCTGGCCCACCGTCCTGACGATCCTCGGAGTCATCGTCGCCCTGATCGCCGTCGGGGCCGGCGGCTACTACGTCGGCACCACGATGTCGAGCACGCCCAACGTCGTGGTGCAGACCGACCCGGCTGCGGCTGTCGAAGGTGATGTCGCGGTCGCCTCACCGGACATGCCCGTCGGCCCCCTGCCCGTCCCGGCGCCGGGCACCTTCCTCGTCACGACGGCGCGCGTGCCGACATCCACGTGGCCCGTCGTGCTCAATGAGGTCGGCCAGCTGGCCGATGACTCCGGCACCGCGCCGGGCTACCGCCTCGTGAACGCCGGCATCAGCGGCGCGCAGGTGGCGAGCATCCTGGCCACGACCTTCGGTGCCACCGGTGACGTCGTCGCCACAGATTCCGGATGGACCGTCGGAACCACCGGCGAGCCATCGGTCGCGGTGACTCCGGACCCTCTGTTCTCCTGGACCTTCGAGGATCCGGCCGCTCTCTCCTTGCCGGCCTCCGGTGAGCCGCTCGAGCCCGCCGAGGCCATCAGTGCCGCCACGGAGGCGCTCGCGGGCATCGGTGTGGACATCTCGACGATCGAATATCAGGTCGACGTCGTCGATGGCCGCACCGGTGTGAGTGCCTGGCAAATGGTGGGCGAGCAGCGCACCCAGCTCGGCTGGCGTCTGGTGTTCGACGCCGACGGCTCGATCCTCGCCGCCAGCGGCTTCTCCTCCGGACTGCAGGCCGTTCCGGACTACCCGGTGGTGGGTGCGTCCACCGCTGTGGCCCGCTCCCAGCAGTCACCGTGGACGGCCCTGCCGGCCAGCCCGGTCGCCTCGGCCCCGGGTGCGGAGACCGAGGAGGTCGTCCCGCAGCCGGATCCCACGGGCGTTCCCACCGTGGACCTGCCGCTGTCAACCGTCGATGTCGTCTCTGCCGATCTCGGCCTGGCCCAGTACTGGCAGCCCGACGGAAGCATCCTGCTCCTGCCGTCGTACATCCTGACCGGCACCGACGGCAGCACGTGGTCGCTGCTGGCGGTCGCAGACTCCGCCGTCACCTTCAGCGACCAGCCGTTCCCGACGGGGGGCGATTCCAGTGGTTTCGTCGCGGGCGCGTTCCCGGAGGACGATCCTGACCTCGCGCTCGAGGGCGACGAGTTCGCCGATGACGGCGTGACCGATCCGGCCGGTGCGGAGGACGGTGGCGTGGCGGATGAGGACGGCAACGTGGAGTTCGCCCCCTCGGAGGACCCAGCGGCCACCGAGTAGCGCCTCGGCCACTACGGTGGGTGCCTCAGGCGAGGTGGCAGAGCGGCCGATTGCAGGCGCCTTGAAAGCGCCCGAGGGGAAACCCTCCGGGGGTTCAAATCCCTCCCTCGCCGCGTGTGGAGGTTGACCCTTCAGGTCGTCGTCGACGTCATGGTCGTCGTCGTCCTGTCGGTGCTCATCGGGGCATCGGCGCCCCGATGGCCCGACCGTTGGCTTCGGTCCGATCCCTTCCCGTTGCGGCGTCTGCCCTGGGAGTCCCCGACCTTCTTCAGGCGCCTGGGTATCGCGCAGTGGACACAGCGCCTGCCTGAACTCGGCTCGCTGTTCGGTGGGGAGAGCAAGTCCGCCCTGCCCGGCACGGACCGCGAGTCGCTGCAGCGGTACCTGATCGAGGCGCGGCGCGCCGAGTGGGTGCACTGGGGGTCCATCCTGAGCTCGCTGGTCCTCTTCGCCTTCAACCCCTGGTGGCTGGCGTTGGCATTCGTGCTCGCCGTTTCCGTGGGCAACCTGCCGTTCCTGCTCATCGTGCGCAACAATCGCTTCCGCATCCAACGGATCCTCGACAGGGAGAGCAGGCGCGCATGAGCGAGCAGGCGTACGGCGTCAATTCGATGGTGGGACGACTCGAGCGGGTCGCCGTGCGTCCTCCGTCACCGCGTGGCGACTACGTGGTGGCGCACTGGGCCGAGCCGCTGGACCTTGACCTCCTCGCCCGTCAGCACGCGGACTTCGTCGCGACCCTCGAGCGTCTCGGATGCGGCGTGGAGGTGCTGCCGCCTGAGGACGACATGCCCGACGCCATCTTCACGTACGACCCGGCGTTCGTCGTGCCGCACGGAGTCATCGAACTGCGTGGCGCCAAGCAGGTGCGCGCTGGTGAGCCACCCCTACTCACCGTGCAGCTCGAGGATCTCGGTGTGCCGGTGGCCGGGCGACTCGCCGACCCGGCCACGGCCGACGGTGGCGACATGTTCTGGCTGGACCGTCAGACACTGGCCGTCGGCCGCGGATATCGCACGAACCAGGCGGCGATCGATCAGCTGCGCGCGATCCTCGAGCCGGTCGGCGTCGCCGTCGAGCAGTTCGACCTGCCACACGACATGGGCCCGGAGTACTGCCTGCATCTGATGTCGGTGGTCTCCCCGGTGCGTGACGACCTCGCGGTCGTCTATGAGCGGCTGGCTCCGGTGGCGCTGCTGCAGGCGTTGGCCGCGCGCGGCATCGAGATGATCCCGGTCCCCGAGGAGGACTACGTGTCGTTGGGCTGCAACATCCTTGCGGTGGCCCCGGGTGTCGTCGTCATAGCCGAGGGCAACGACGCGACGGCCAAGGCCCTGCGCGACCACGGCGTCGAGGTGCACACCTACGCAGCGAGTGAGATCAACAAGGGCGAGGGCGGCCCGACCTGCCTGACCCGCCCGATCAAGCGCGCGTAGCGGCGGTCAGCTCGCGAGGTTGCGCGAGTCGGGGGTCGAGGTCCGCACGCGGTCGGAGTCGGCGTCGGTGACCTCCTGCTGCGAGGCGATCTCTGCTGCAACGCGGTCCCGGTACGACGCGACCTCCCCGGCACGCTGCTCCGCTGACCAGTCGAGCAGCGGCGCCATGATCCGCGACACCTCGTCGGCGACCTCGACACCGCGATCCGGCGTCTCGATCGACAGCCGGGTGCGGCGGGCGAGGACGTCGTCGAGGTGCAGGGCGCCCTCGGCCACGACTGCGTGGTGGACCTCAGCGCGCAGGTAGCCCGCGGCGAGCGGCTCTGCGAGGGCCGGGTCGTCATCGACGTAGTCCGCGAGGAGACGGATGTCGGTGCCGTGGCGGCGCAGCAGTCGGTCCATGGTGTCGTCATCGACCTGCAGACGTGCCTGCACGGCGCCCCGGTCAGCGACAGCTGCCGCATAGTCCCGTGAACCGATCAGGGTGAGGTTCTCTGTTTGCGACGGCTCCAACGCGGGCGCCAACCACGGCCGGCAGGCGTCCACCGCCTCCTGGGCCATGACCCGGTAGGTCGTGTACTTGCCGCCTGCCGTCGCGACCAGGCCCGGCACCGGGGATGTGACCGCGTGCTCACGTGAGGCCTTGGCGGTGTCATCCTCACCGGAGTCGACCAGCGGTCTCAGGCCCGCGTACACGCCGACGATGTCATCTCGCGTCAGCGGTGCGCGCAGGAGCTCGTTGGCCTCGTCCAGCAGGTAGTCGATGTCGGTGCTCGTCGCGGCCGGGTGCGCCTTGCTGAAGTCCCACGGGGTGTCGGTGGTGCCGATCACCCACAGGTGCTCCCACGGGATGATGAACAGGACGCTCTTGTCGGTCCGCGAGATGATCGCGGTGTCGCAGTCGATGCGATCCCGTGGCACCGTGATGTGAACGCCCTTGGACGCCCGGACCCGGAATCCGAGGTCGATGTCGGGGCCGACCACATCCTGGGTCCATACGCCGACCGCGGTGACGGTGCAGTCCGCCTCGATCGTGAACTGGTGACCTGTCTCGATGTCCTGCACCCGGGCGCCCCTGACGCGGCCGTCCTCACGGACGAGTGACTCGGCGCGGACGGAACTGGCGACCACCGCTCCCTCGGCGGCCGCCGTGCGAACCAGCGCGAGTGTGTGCCGGGCATCATCGACCTGCGCTTCATGGAAGAGCACTCCACCGCGCACCACGTTCGGGTTGCCCGATGGGAACAGCGCCTGGGTCGCGCGACGTCCCACGTGCTGATGCGAGCGGGGCATCCCCCGGCGAGCCCCCATGGCCTCGTAGACGCCGATGCCCATGCCGACATACGGGCGGTCGATGAAGCGGCGCAGCGGGTAGAGGATCTCCAGAGGGCGGGCCATGTGCGGGGCGAGCCGCTGCATGATCAGGGAACGCTCGTGAAGCGCCTCGCGCACGAGCCCGAACTCGAAGTGCTCGAGGTACCGCAGGCCTCCGTGGAAGAGTTTGGTCGACCGGCTCGACGTGCCCGCGGCGAAGTCGCGTGCCTCGATGAGTGCGACGCGCAGGCCGCGGCTGGCAGCGTCGAGGGCGGTCCCCGCGCCGACGACGCCGCCGCCGATGATGAGGACGTCGAAGTGCTCGTGCGCCAAGGACTCCAGCGCCTCGGCACGCTGGGTCGGATGGAGAGCTCCGGGGGCGCTCACGACTTCACCAACTCCTGTGCCGTGACGACGTCCGTGACGAGGGTGTCGACCCAGCCGCCGAGCAGGGACCCGCGGATGGCGGGCACCTTGCTGGTGCCTCCCGCGACGGAGACCTTGCGCCCGGCGTTCTTGAGCTGGTCGAGGGAGATGCCGATGACGAGGTCATCGAGTTCGGACTCGATGGGCGTGCCGTCGGCACTGATGAAGCGGAGGTTGACCTGCCCGACAGCTCCGAGCTTGCGAGCCTTGGCGAACTGCTCCTCGGTGAAGAAGTTGTCGCCCGCAACGAGTGGGGGGACGATCTCGCAGGTGCCGATGCCGGAGAGCGCGACATCGATGTTGTCCAGCAACGCCAACGCATCTCGCACGTGCTGATCCCGCTTGAGGTGGTCCTCGCGATCCTTGGCGCTGGCGACGACGCCGGGCACCCGGAGGAAGTGCGCGGTGCCGCCCATCGCCTCGGCCAGGGCTTCGGTCTGCAGTGCGGCGTCATGCTGCACGCGAGGTGGCCCGACGTCACCGAGCATCTCGACGACCTTGGAGGTGGGGTTGGCCCGCATGCGCGTGAGCGCGTCGATCGTCTCGCGCAGTGCACGGCTCCACGAGGTGAAGCCGACCACCTCAGCGTCGGCGAGGTATGAGGGCAGACGGTGGGCGAGGAAGCGACCGAGGTCGCGGATGAGCTCGGACTCGTTCGAGGGCGCGGTGTCGACGACGTGTGCCTCGCGCAGGCCGTACAGGTCTTCGAGCTGCTCCTCGAGTTCGAGGTGCAGGCCGTCGGGCACCGATACCTGGAACTGGATGATGCCGTTCGCCTTCGCCTGCTCGAGCAGGCGGGAGACCTGAGGCTGGGAGACCCCGAGCCGACGCGCGATCTCGGACTGCCGGAGATCCTGCTCGTAGTACATGACGGCAGCCTTGGCGATGAGGCGGTCCCGCTCGATCCTGCCCACGCGGAGCCCCCTCTCACCGATGTCGGATGATCCTGACCCTATGGTCGCTCATCCACCGCTGGGGGTCAGCGCGGGATGTACTTCGCTGGGTTCACCGAGCGGCCGTTCAACTCGGCGCTGACGTGCAGGTGGGAGCCGGTCACGTTGCCCGAGGAGCCGACAGCTCCCAGGCGGGCGCCCAGAAGGGCGCTGTCGCCCTTCTTCACGTCCACTCGGGAGAGGTGGGCGTAGGTGAGCTTCAGGCCCGTCGCACACTTCACGATCACGTGCTTGCCGGCCCAGCTGCCCTTGCTTCCGGCGTAGGTCACGGTGCCGGAGCATGCATGCCGCACGAGGTCACCGGTGTCGGCGTCATAGTCGATGCCGTCGTGGCGCCCCTGGAACCACCAGGAGCCGGGCTCCCCGTGGGTTGCGGTGATCGGGCGGCTGCCCATCGGGTTGATGAAGGCGGCAGCGGGCATCTGCCCTGCCCCGCGCTGGCTGCGCGAGGGACTCTGGCCGCGTTCGCCGCCGGGCTCCGCGTGGACTGCCGGAGCGGCGGCCACGACGAGCGACGCCATGACCGCGCAGGCAGCCACGGCGCGCAGGCGGCGCGCTCCGATGAGGGGGTGCACTACAGCGTGGACGTGTCCAGGACGAAGCGGTACTTCACGTCGCTGGCGACGACGCGGTCCCAGGCCTCATTGACCTTGTCGAATCCGATGAGCTCGATGTCCGCGCCGAGTCCGTGCTCGCCGCAGAAGTCGAGCATCTCCTGTGTCTGAGGAACGCCGCCGTTGTTGGTGCCGGCGATGCGTCGCCGCTTGGCGACCATGTTGAAGGCGCTGAACGTGAGGTCGTTCTCCGGCAGGCCGACGAGCACCATGGTGCCGTCGAAGTCGAGCAGCCGCAGGTAGGGATCCAGGCTGGTCAGAGCCGAGGCCGTGTTGACGATCAGGTCGAGGGACGAGTCGGCGGCCTTCATGGCCTCCTTGTCGCTGGAGAGCAGGAAGTGCTTGGCGCCGAGCCGGTAGCCGTCCTCCTCCTTGTGGGGGGAGTGGCTGATGAGCGTGACCTCTGCACCCATCGCCGCGGCGATCTTCACGCCCATGTGGCCCAGACCGCCGAGGCCGACGATGCCGACGCGCACCCCCGGGCCGGCCTTCCACTCCGCAAGCGGCTGGTAGAGCGTGATGCCCGCGCAGAGAAGGGGAGCGGCGACGTCGAGGCCGATGCTGTCGGGGATGGTGAAGACGAACTCCTGGTCGGTGACGATGTTCTTGGCGTAGCCACCGTAGGTCGGCGTGACGCCGTCCATCTCGTAGCCGTTGTAGGTCGGGGCGATCTGCACTCCGCAGTACGACTGCTGGCCCTTCTGGCAGGTGGGGCAGTTGCCGCAGGAGCCGACGTTGCAGCCGACGCCCACCCGGTCGCCGACCTTCAGGCGGGTGACGTTGGAGCCGACCGCGCTGACCACACCGGCGATCTCATGGCCCGGGACCATCGGGAAGATCGAGGTGAACCACTCCTCGCGGGCCTGATGGATGTCGGAGTGGCAGATGCCCGAGTACTGGATATCGATGCTGACGTCATCTGGTCCGAGGTCGCGCCGCGGCACGTCGAAGGGCTCGAGTGGAGCCTTGGCGGAGGGGGCAGCGTAGCCGGGGACAGTCGTCATGCGGGATCTCCTCGTCTGGCGGACGGCATCATCCTGTCAGGCCCGGGGGTCGGGCACCACGGGAGTCTCAGATCTCGAAGATCTCCTCGAGCACCGCACGCATGACGGGGCCGCTGAGCTCCTGCCCCGTCCACAGCCGAGCGTTGATCAGCGCCTGATTGACGAGCATGCCGAGGCCATCCAGCGTGGTGCAGCCCTGGGCGGCTGCGGCCTGGAGGAAGTTCGTGTCGGGCGGGTTCACGACGACGTCGGCCACCACCATGTCCGGGGTGAGGCTGGTGATGTCGATGTCTGGCGTCTCACCCTCGTTCGGGTGGAAGCCGATCGACGTGGCGTTGATGAGGACGCCCGTGCCATGCGGGATGTGCACCGCGGGGGTCCACGGCAGGTAGCGCCCCGCCGCGGGGGTGCGGGTGTCGATGAGGTCGGCGACAGCCTCGCCGCGCTCGGCGGTGCGGTTGATGATGGTGACGCTCAGGGCGCCCGCGAGCGCGACCTCGACCGCGATGGCCCGCGCCGCACCGCCGGCATCGAGGATGACCACGTGCTGGCCAGCAGGGTCACGCACCGGGCGCAGGGACGCGACGAAGCCCTGCCCGTCGGTGTTCTCGCCGGTGAGCCGGGGGGCTCCGCTGCTGCGGTCGATGACCACCGTGTTGACCGCGCCGATGATCTCCGCGGACGGTGCCAGCGCGTCGAGGTGCTCGATGACGGCGACTTTGTGGGGGATCGAGCAGTTGAAGCCCCGCCACCCCATGGCCACGGCGCCGCCGACGGCACCGGCGAGGTCGGTCGGGGGCACCTCGCAGTTGATGTACCGGTAGTCCAGCTCGGCATCGGCGAAGGCCGCTTCCATGATCGCAACGGTCGGATTCTGCGCGGCCGAGGTCGAGAAGGAGCCGGTCAGCTCAGCGCAGAACGTGCGATCGGACATGGTCGTCTCCCGGGGTTGCGTGTGATCGGTGCCGCGAGCCTATCGGCGGTGACGAATGCGTGAGCGGTGCAGCACAATGGCGGTATGACGATTCGAGTCGGCCTCATCGGGGCAGGGAACATCGGCACCTCACACGCTCGGGATCTGCAGGAGCGGGTCGCCGGTTCGGAGGTCTCGGTGATCTATGACTTCGACGAGGTGCGTGCTGCCGAGCTGGCTCGTGAACTCGACGCCCGGGCGGTCAGGAGCTATCAGGAGGTGATCGAGGCCGACGATGTCGATGCCGTGCTCATCGCCTCGCCGGACCACTTCCACACCGAGCAGGCACTCGCGTGCCTCGCCGCCCGCAAGCCGACCCTGTGCGAGAAGCCCCTGGCTCCCACCGAGGACGAGGCTCGTGCCGTCATGGATGCCGAGGTGGCTCTGGGCACGCGCCTGATCATGATGGGCTTCATGCGGCGGTTCGACCCGGGCTACCTCGAGCTCAAGGACACCTTCGGGCCCGAGGGCATCGGAGATCCGCTCATCATCCGCAACTCGCACCGCAACGAGATCGCGCCCTATGGCCTGGACAGCGCCCTGAGCAGCACTACCTCGAGCCGGAACTGCGCAGCGGGTGGCCGGTGGTGTGTGTCGACCGCGTGCCGGCCGGCGCTCGCGTCGACTGCGTCATCGCCGACAACCGGGTCGCTGCCGCCGAGGCCACGCGGCACCTCATCCGTCAGGGGCATCGGCGCATCGCCTTCCTCGGCGACGCCGCCACGCTCATGACGGCGCAGGAGCGCCTCTCCGGCTTTCGGGATGCGCTGGCCGAGGCGGGTGTCGGGGAGGAGCCCGCGTGGGTGCGGCTGGACGTGCACTCCCTCGACCACGCCGAGCGGGCCGCGCGCGAGATGCTCACCCGTGCCGACCGGCCGACGGCCCTGTTCACGGCCCAGAACTACGTGACGATGGGGGCCTGCCGAGCCCTGCACCGTCTCGGCCTGCAGGCCGAGGTCGCTCTCGTCGGCTTCGACGACTTCCCGATGGCTGACGTCCTCGAACCCGGCGTCACCGTGGTCGAGCAGGATGCCCGACGCATGGGTCGCGAGGCGGCCGAGGTGCTCTTCGCGCGCATGGACGGCGACATCGGATCCACCGCGACGCGCACCGTGCCCTGCACCTTCATTCCTCGAGGATCTGGGGAAATTCCCCCGGCGTGACCAGCACCTCGGTCCGTCGTGATGTCTCAGCGACGATGATGCCGATCAGCACAAACACGCCACCGGCCATCTGGACCCCGTCGATGACTTCACCGAGCAGCACGAAGGCGATCAGGAAGGCCCACAGCGGTTCAGTCGTGGCGACGATCCCGGCGCGCTGGGCACCGAGTCGACGCAGGGACCCCAGAACCAGCAGGAACGGCACCACCGTCCCCATCACCACACCCCATGCCATGAGCACCCACACCGGGAACCCGGGCAGGGCATCGGCCATCGGGACGGTCGGCAGGGACAGCGTCGTCCACGGGAAAGACCACCACGGCGAGACGATGGCCCACGCGATGCTCGCGAAGATGAAGCCCCACATGGTCAGCGAGACCGAGTCGCGATGGGTCTGCCCTGACTCGCCCAGCAGCCAGTAGAGGGCGAGTGCCACAGCGCAGGCGAGACCCGCGATCAGGCCGACGATGTCCAGCGTCAGGCCCTCCCACACCTGAGCCACGAGGGCGAGTCCGATGAGGGTGAGGGCGATCGCGACCCAGATCCGGTTGCTCACCGCGCGCTTGCGGCCGAAGCGCAGCCACAGTGCGACGAGCACGGGAGCGAGGAAGGCGAGCAGCGTGCCGATGCCGACGTTGAGCCGGGAGATCGTCAGGAAGTAGAGGAACTGCACGAGGGTGAAGGCGATGACCCCGTAGGCGACGAGGAAGGGAAGCTCGCGGCGGGTGACGCGGAAGTGCTGGGGGGCGGTGAGCGCCACGGCGATGACCAGCACGACGACGGATCCGGCATTGCGCAACTG
The DNA here is from genome assembly GCA_030425745.1 of Actinomycetes bacterium. Classification (GTDB taxonomy): domain Bacteria; phylum Actinomycetota; class Actinomycetes; order S36-B12; family S36-B12; genus UBA10649. The sequence continues at coordinate 9,177 of JAUHZW010000006.1, read as the reverse complement.
GGTCAGGTGCATCGGGTCGAGCCCGGCGTTCATCGCGCTCTTGGCGGCGACTCCGTTGAGCGCGAAGAGGAAGGCCGCGAGGAGATACATGCCGACGCCGATGGCGTCGCTGCGTCTCGTGGCGGAGAGGCTGGCGTCTATCTCCCACCCCCTTGGGGTCGGCTGACGGCCCTGTGGCCGTCGTCGGGAGGCGTGACGCTAGTCGATCTGCAGCTGCCAGACGCGCGCGCCCCCGATGAGGGCGGCGGAGTTGGGAACGATGACGACGTCGTCGCCGAGCTTGGTCAGCGACGTGGGCGTGATGTGCCGGGAGTTGCCACCGCCGATGTAGAGGCGATCCCACATGAAGACAGGGCGCAGTCCTTCGACCATGCGCACCACACGCCGTGACCACAGGGCATCACCGAGGCGTCGGCGCTCATGCTCGCCGATGTAGGTGTCGTACGACAGCCCCCAGCGCACCGGCGCCTGGCTCATCTCCATGTGAGGGGCGAGCCGCTGGCCGTCGAACACCGCGAAGCCGAGGCCGGTGCCGAGGGTCATGACGATCTCCAGGCCCGCGCCCGCGATGACACCGGCACCGTGGATCTCGGCGTCGTTGAGCACGCGGGTCGGGATGCCGAGGGCGGCCTCCATGGCGGCCTGGGCATCGAATCCCTCCCACTGCTCGACGAGCTCGGGGAGCACGCGAGTGCGGGGGCCGGACTTGGTGACGTAGTGGGGTGTGGTGACGACGACGCCGTGGCGGATCATCCCGGGCATGCCGACGGTCGCGCGCTCGGCCTTGGGCAGTTGGGCGGCGAGATCGGTCAGTGTCGTGACGAAGAGGTCGGTCGGGAGGGGGTAGGGCGTGGGCACCCGGATGGGGTGGGCACGCATGGTGCCGACCTCGTCGAGGACGGAGGCCTTGATGCCTCCGCCGCCGCAGTCGATCGCCAGAGTGGTCATGCGCTGCATTCTGCCGTGTCGGGGGTGGGTATCCTCGTCGGGTTGCTCGGCTCGCCGTGCAGCAAGGAGGCATCGCCTAGTCCGGTCTATGGCGCCGCACTGCTAATGCGGTTTGGGTTTATCGCCCATCGAGGGTTCAAATCCCTCTGCCTCCGCCAACGTGAAGGCCCCGCCGCAGGCGGGGCTTTTGCGTTGGCGATGGTGTTGCCGGAGATTTGGGAGGAGGTCATGGGGTGTGGTCCGGGGTGGACTGCCGGACCGGTACACTTCCAACTCGGTCGCTCGCGGCCATGCGCCCGTAGCTCAACGGATAGAGCATCTGACTACGGATCAGAAGGTTTGGGGTTCGAATCCCTACGGGCGCGCTCCATCCCCCGGCCCTCGGCCGACCCCCGAATGTTCATCCGACCGTCGGACGCCATGTCCTTCGTCGTCACCCTCGAGTCATGGGTCGGATCGACGCTTGTCTCACTTCCCCTCATCGCCGCGCCGCGTGCGATGACTCCACCTGCTGCGAGGGGACGAGCGGTGTTCCGAGATCCGACCTTGACCTGCGCCTTCTGCCATTCCGATGACCTCGAGGTGGTGTCCAGCGACGTCATGGGGTTCGTGGTGCTCTGCAACGAGTGCGGGTACGCCCAGGCGGCGACCCTGGGCCACCTGCTCGCCAGCTGACCGGCCTCCGGGACGTCACCGGGACGTCACTGGGGCGTCACGGAAGTGACGGCAGTGACGGTCAAAGACCAGTGGTGTCAAAGCGCCTGCATTGACGAAGATTTTCCTGTCAAACCCCTTGTGTCGCCTTGACCTGCCGGAGTAGAAATCTCTCAACGCACCGCGAGGTGCGGGACGGTTCGAAAACCGGCGGCCTACCAGGCCAGACCTGGAAGACCCGAGTGCAAGCGGGTCGGACGCACGGAGCGAATCGGGGAGTCGAAAGTGACGCCGGCCAGCTGGAAACAGGGGGCGACCGAAGCGGGGAGCACACCGCGGAGGCGCCGGGCAACCGGAGGCGAGAACGCGACTCTGACAGTAGGGCCCCTCGGACTCATACTCCGAGGGGCCCTACTGGCATTCATGGTGCCCTATGCGGGCATGTCAATGGGGGCGCCACGCCGATGGCTCGGGGCGCACGGCGGCCTCAGCCCGGAAAGTCCTTGCGCAGGAACGGGTTCTCCCACAGTTGCAGACCGTCCTGCACGGTGAAGCCCGCCAGCGTGGGGTGCGTCATCGTGAAGTGCGTGGTGCACGGCTCGTCGATCGCCAGACCCCAGCCGCGCTTGAGGAAGAACTCCTGCAGGCGCCCCTCGTTGCCGCGGTCCGTCGTGCCCACCGCCATGAGCCGCGTGTGTGCCTGGATGGCATCTGCCGCGGTGATCAGCAGCTCACTCTCGACGCCCTGGACATCGACATGCAGCAGGTCGAGCACATCGTCACCGGCGAGGAGGTCGGCAAGGGCGGCCGTCGGCACCGCATGATGCGTCAGGTGCGCGCCGCGATAGTCGACGTCGGTGCCGGGAAGCGTCCACACGGCGCCGCCCATGTCGCCCTCGTCGAGTTCGGGGAACTGGAGCGTGGTGCGTTGATGCCAGCCGGCAGCGCGGATGATGCGCAGTTCGATATCGCCCCACGGCTGGGCAAGCCGCTCGGCGATCTCGTCCGTCGTGCCGGTGATCAGCTCGGCGGTGACGCCGTTGTCAGCGGCATGCTGCAGGGCCCAACTGCTCCTGGTCTCGTCGCACTCCACCGCGATGCCGGACGCGCGCAGGCCCTGACGTCGGGCGATGACGACCCCGGCGACGGCCCAGGGCGCCCAGCCGGCTCCGATCTCGACGATGCGGAAGGTGCCGTCCGCGGTGCTGATCGCCTGCGCGAGAGCCACGTACTCCTCGGCCTCGGAGCGGTAGCCGTCATCCGGGATGGGCAGGTCCGTGCTCACCGAGCCGGCGAGGTCGGTCGGGGCGAACGGCAGCATCGCCACGCGGGTGCGGATGCCATCCCAGCCGACGTAGAAGTCGGGGTCGGCCGAGGGGGTCTGCGGGGCGCGGAGGAACTCCAGCAGCTCGCGGTAGTCATCGGACGTGATCGGCCGCGTCCAGCCGTTGCCGAGACTGGGGACCACGGATGGTGCAAGAGCGTGAGCATCGACGCTGGGCTCGCGGCGGCGCAGCAGGCGCATGGGCACCCCTCGGTCAGCCCCCGTGACGGCCCCCGTCGGATCCCCCGAGTCCCCCGAACGGCAAGGATGATAGCCGCCGCTCGGCCTCGCGGCAGGGGATACCAGAATGTCCGCGTGGCCCCCACCCGCAATCTCATCAACCTGGAGTCGGTGAGCAAGGCCTTCGGAGAACGACCCCTGCTGGATGATGTCTCGACCGGCGTCAACGCCGGGGAACGCATCGGCATCGTGGGGCGCAACGGGGCCGGCAAGTCCACGCTGCTGGCGGTCATGGCGGGGGACGAACCGGTGGATTCCGGGCGGGTGAGCGTGGCATCGGACGTCGCGATCGGGGTGCTGCGGCAGATCCCGGTCGCCGATCCGGAGGTCACGGTCGCCGACGCCGTGATGCCGGGGCAGGCGACGCACGAGTGGGCCGCGAACCCGCGGGCCCGTGAGGTGCTCACCGCACTGCTCGGCGGGTTCGACGACGAGCGCCTCGATCGCCGCATCGGCACGCTCTCGGGTGGGGAGCGGCGGCGCGTCGATCTCGCATCACTGCTGATCCGTGACCTCGACCTCCTCATCCTCGATGAGCCGACCAACCACCTCGATGTCGAGATCGTCGCCTGGCTCGCCGCCCACCTCAAAGCGCGCTCGAGCCTCGCTGTTCTCGTCGTCACCCACGACCGCTGGTTCCTCGACGAGGTCAGCGACCGCACCTGGGAGGTCGTCGGCGGCAAGGTCGAGGAGTATGAGGGCGGATACTCGGCCTACGTGCTCGCCAAGGCCGAGCGCATGCGTCAGGCGGCCGCCGCCGAGCAGCGTCGCAACAACCTCATCCGCAAGGAGCTGGCCTGGCTGCGGCGCGGCCCGCCCGCCCGCACGTCCAAGCCGAAGTTCCGCATCGACGCGGCGAACGAGCTCATCAGCAACGAGCCCCCGCCCCGTGACTCGATCGAGCTTCTGTCGTTCGCCAATGCACGGCTGGGCAAGAGCGTCGTCGAGGTGCATGATGCTGAGCTGAAGGTCGGCGACCGCACGCTCATCGATCGGCTGACATGGAACATCGGCCCGGGCCAGCGGATCGGCGTCCTCGGCGCCAACGGAGCCGGCAAGACCTCTCTCATCCGCATGCTGCTCAGCGAGATCCAGCCCGCGCAGGGGCGCGTCGTGACAGGGGTGACCGTCCGCCCGGCGTACCTGTCCCAGCACCTCGAGGAGCTCAACCCGTCGTGGCGCGTGCTCGAGGCGGTGCAGCACGTGGCCGAGCGCGTCGACCTCGGCAAGGGCCGCGAGCTCACGGCGTCACAGCTCTGCGAGCGGCTCGGGTTTGGGGCCGATGGGCAGTGGACGCCCGTCGGAGACCTCTCCGGCGGAGAGCGTCGTCGCCTGCAGCTCACGCGGCTGCTCATGGGGGAGCCGAACGTCCTCGTCCTCGATGAACCCACCAACGACTTCGATGTCGAGACGCTCAGTGCTCTGGAGGACCTCCTCGACGGGTTCGCCGGCACCCTGCTCGTCGTCTCCCATGACCGCTACTTCCTCGAGCGGGTCTGTGACGACTTCGTCGCACTGCTGGGCGACGGGCAGCTGCGCGACCTGCCGCGTGGTGTGGAGGAGTACCTCGAGCTGCGGCGTGCGGTGCCGGCGGACACCGTTACGCCCGTTGCGGAGAAGCCGCGCAGCAGTGCGGCGGAGGAGCGCGATCAGCGCAAGGCACTCGCACGCATCGAGCGGCAGATCGACAAGCTGCTCGAGCGGGAGACGAAGCTGCACGACCAGCTCGCCACGCACGCCACCGACTTCGAGAAGGCGGCCGATCTTCATGCCGAACTGCGCGATGTCGAGTCCCAGCGCTCGGCACTGGAGGACGAATGGCTGGAGCTCGCCGACTGAGACATCGCGTTTCTAGGATGGCGGCATGAGCCTGCCCATGCGTGCTGTCGGTGACCTGACCGTCTCGGCCATCGGACTGGGCTGCATGCCGATGTCCTTCCCGGAGGCGATCGATCACCGTGACCGCTCCCTCGCGACGATCCATCGCGCGCTGGATCTGGGCCTGACCTTCCTCGACACGTCGAACATCTACGCCCCGACCTGGGACGCCGTGGGTCACAACGAGCGTCTCGTCGCGGAGGCCCTGCGCACCTACACCGGGCCGGCCGACCTGCGGTCCGTCGTCGTCACCACCAAGGGCGGCATCACGCGCGGGGAGGGTGAGACCTGGGGGCGCGACTCCTCACCGTCAGGGCTGCGCGCGGCGTGCGAGGCGAGCCTTGCAGCGCTGGATATCGATGTCATCGAGCTCTACCAGCACCATCGACACGACCCCCGGTTCACCTATCGCGAGCAGATGCGCACGCTGCGCTCGCTGATGGACGACGGACTCGTGCGGCGGGTCGGCCTGTCAAACGTCACGGCGGCCGAGCTGGTGGTCGCGGTCGAGGAGGTCGGCACTCCCGCGGATGGCGGCATCGTGTCGGTGCAGAACGAGTGGTCGCCGCGGTTCCGCGGCGAGGCAGATGTGCTCGCCGAGTGCACGCGGCTCGGCATAGCCTTCCTGCCGTGGTCTCCGCTGGGCGGTTCGACGCAGGCACATGACATCGGCGACCGCTACCGCGACTTCTCCGATGTCGGTGCTGAGGTGGGCGCGACGGCGCAGGAGGTCATCCTGGCGTGGCTGCTGGCGACGAGCCCGGTGATGATCCCGATCCCGGGGGCCACCCGGCCGGCGACGGTCGACTCGATCGTGCGGGCGCTCGACGTGACGCTGTCGCGGGAGCAGATCGCGCGGCTCGATGCGACACAGCCGCTGATGGAGTCGATGTATCCCGAGGACCAGCCCCGCAGTCCCCTCGGCTGACGCGAGTGGTCACTTCCCGCACGCGAGTGGTCACTTCCCGCACGCGCGCAAGCGCCGTGCGGGAAGTGACCACTCGCGGTCGTCAGGAAGCCGGTGTCTCCGCAGGGGGTTCAGCCGGCGCGGGGTTCCGTTGGGCCAATTCGGCCTGATACTGCAGGTACGGCACGAAGCACTCGGCCGAGCGGCGACCCTCGCGCCAGCCCTTGCTCGTCGGCCAGATGGCCCACCAGCCCGGGTACTTCTCCTTGCCGTTCCACGCCTTGCCCTGGGCCTTGCACAGCGACCGGGTCCGCCTCTCGACGTTGCGGGTGCCCGGGAACTTCGAGCCGGGCTGGCCGAGATCCTTGTCGAGGACCTTGATCCAGTTCTTCTTCGGCTTGTTGCACGGGAAGGCCGAGGTGTTCTTCGCATTGGGGGTGCCCGGGGTGCAGAAGTCGAACTGCTCGCTGGGTGCGCCGGCGACCACCTCGGCCGCGGGCTTGGTCAGGTTCACCAGCGCGGTGCCGCCCTGCAGCACGACGTCGCACCGCATCCACCGCTCGCCGGCCTCCCACTCCGCCTTGGTCGGGAACAGCACCGCCGTCTGGAATCGACTGGGCAGCTTGCGGTCCGGGATGCCGAGGTAGGCGTTCATCGCCTTGACGGTGCACGGCTCGGCGGCGGAGAGCCGCTTGGCGGTCGAGGCCTTCGCGGGGATGCCGAAGGACTCCGGCAGTGTCCGCACGTAGTAGGTCTCGGCGGTGTGCTTCGCGGTGCACGCCACGGGAGCGGCCGTGGAGGAGACGTCGCCCAACGTCGACTTCTTGTAGGAGTAGCACGTGCCGACCGCGGGCTCGGCGGCTGCGGCGGGGGGCGCTGTCAGGCCGGCGATGACGAGGCCGGCGAGGGCGGCGAGTCCGGTCAGACGGGCAGCAGTGCGCGAGCGCGACATGGGGAAGCTCCTGATCGTGCGGGGGCTTCGACGATAACCCAGACGGTTCGTCGCAGTGATCGCCGACACGGGCGCGGTCAGAGCTGGGTGATCTCCACCGTCACACCGAGGTCCTCGCTGTGTCCCCCGGCGTAGAGGCCCTTCAGGGGTGGGACGTCCGCATAGTCACGCCCGCGCGCGACCACCACGTGCGCGGAGCCCACCGCGCGGTCGTTCGTGGGGTCGACGGCCCGCCACTCGCCGTTCCAGTACTCGACCCATGCGTGGGACTCGCCGGTCACCGTCTGGCCGACGGCCTCCTCCTCCGAGTGCAGATAGCCGCTGACATAGCGCGCGGGGATCCCCGCGGACCGCAGCAGGGACAGCGTCGTGTGAGTGAAGTCCTGGCAGACGCCACGGCGCAGAGCCCAGGCCTGCCGAGCGGTGGTCGAGACGTCAGTGGCCCCGGACTCGTACGTCAGGCGCTGTCGTACATGGGCGACGGCAAGGGTGGCACCGTCGTCCGCGTGCGCGCACGTGCGGATCTGGTCGACGATCGCCTGGCACTCGGCGCTCAGCTCCAGATCGGCGTAGGCCGTCGGCATGAGGTACTCCGCGAGCCTGTCCCGCAGGCCGGGCTCGGCGAGCTCGTCCCACGTCAGGCTCGTCGAGCGGGGTCTCATCGGTGGGGTGTCCACGGTGCTCGTCGACACGATCTCCAGCACCCGATGCGGCACGTGCACGTCGAAGGACTCCACGTGCGCACCCCAGTAGTCGTCGTAGGCGTGGACCCGGCCGGCGGGCTGGATCTCCAGTGCGTGCTGCACGAGCACCTGGCCGTCGCCCGTCAGCGGGGTCATGCGGACCTCGTTGAACGAGGCCTCGACGACATCGGAATAGCGGTATCCCGTGCGGTGCGTGATCTGAAGACGGCGTCCGGTCATGTCAGTGGCTCCAGACCACGGTGCCGTGCTGGCGGAAGAAGGCGCGGTTGACCTCGTCACTGGCCCGGGTGGCGGCATCGGTCGCCTCGCGGATGTAGCGGTCCAGACTGTCCTGCTCGGGCAGGCCCGCGTACTCCAGCTCCGACCGCAGCATCCCGACCTCGCGCAGCAGCAGACTGCCGTCGCTCACGCCCAGACGCTGCAGGCCGCGCACCGCCTCTTCCGCATCAGCGGCGCAACTGCGCATGGATCGGGGGAACGTCGCATTCAGCACGAGGAAGCTGCGCGCATGCGGCCCGGTGATCGGGCTCCCGGTGCGCAGGAACGGTGAGAGCGCCCCGGCCGCCCGCAGCGTCGCGGCTGCTCCGGACGAGGGCCACAGCAGGTCGTGCCGGATGCCGAGCAGGCGGCCGAGCATGTCGATGCGCTCGAGCTCCCGGCCGAGCACGAGGAACTGGTAAGACTCGTCCCGCGGCATGGTCCAGTCGACGACACCGTTGACGACGAGCAGCCGCTCCAGCACCTCATGCAGCGCCACACCCGGGCTGGAGGCGAACGCGATGCCTCGAGAGAGGGCGAGGTGTGCTGCGTTCAAGGCCTCGAAGGTGTCCTGCGACAGGGCGTCGCGCACGGCCCGGGCGTTTCCGCGGGCGCTCGCCACCGCCCCGGAGATGGTCGAGGCGTCGGTCTCGTTGCCGACCACGGCCCGTACGAGTGCCCGTGGTGTCTGCGCCTCGCGCTCGCTCACCGAGAGCGCCTCGAGCAGCACGCTGCTGCCGATGGGATCGGGCACGGACTGGTCCTCGACCATCAACTGGTGGTGCTCGGCGAGCAGCCGTGCAGTGGCCTCGGCCCGCTCCACGTAGCGGCCGAGCCAGAAGAACGACTCCGCGATCCGGCTCAGCATGGGCCATCACCAGCCTGCTGCTGCTGGCGTTCCTGCTGGATGAGCCGGTCATCGTGGGTGCTGGGGGAGTTGGCCCGTTCACTCGGGCTGCTGTGCGGCCAGGCCACGGCCATCCCCGTGCCCGTGGGCGCGTCGTCCTCCGCAGGCGAGGTCGCCAATCCGTCGTCGATCACCCAGGTGTCCTTGGAGCCGCCGCCCTGACTGGAGTTCACCACCAGGCTGCCCTTGGGCAGCGCCACGCGGCTGAGCCCACCGGGCAGGACGTAGACCTGCTGGCCGTCGTTCACCGCGAAGGGTCGCAGGTCGACGTGCCGTGGCTCGACCGCACCGTCCTCGACCACGGTCGGGCACGTGGAGAACGTGACGACCGGCTGGGCGATCCACTCCCGGGGGCTCTCGACGATGTCGTTGGCGACCTGCGCCAACTCGCGATCCGTAGCCGAC
>JAUHZW010000239.1 GCA_030425745.1 Actinomycetes bacterium | reverse complement strand
TTGTCCCCGTCAGCCCCGGCGCGACGGCAGGCGTTTCTCGTATCGACTACGAGCGGCGCATGGCGCAGGACCGCGTGGTAATCCACAGCGTCGTGGTCGGTGACGATCCAGTCCATCACCGCGGAGGTGTGGATGCCCAGAAGCACCGTCGCGAGCAGGAACCACGTGAGGATCGGATTGGTGAGGACGTCCATGACCCGGCTGCGCAGGCCCCTGATCAGGGCCTGGCGCCCGGACCGCCCGAGGTTGAGGAACACCAGCCGCACCGGGCTGGACAGGACGATGAGCGGAGCGGCGACCATCATCACGGCGAGGTGCTGGGCCATGTGCGGCCAGAACATGACGTGCGCCCAGGCGGCAAACGGCCCCAGATAGGCGACGCCCAGAGTGCCGATCGCGGCCGCGAAGGCGACGGTGCGTCCGATCGGCCAGCGAGCACCCAGCCGGCGCCCGGCCCGCCGCGCCCCCCACAGGTAGAGGGCGAGAGCGAAGACCAGGTTCGTCGCGACGAACAGGTCCGGGACCCAGAAGGACAGCCCGGGCGGAATCAGCGGCACGCGCTCACGATACGGCGCACGTCCGCCCTGTGAACTCCCCGATAACAATCCCGTCATGGCGTCGGCAAGTCGCTGACACGGGACTTTGGTCCCGATATCGTCCGTACCCGTCTGGACAGCCGGTACAGAGCCGGGAAGCGGTGCGACCTCCCATGGGGTCGTCAATGGTCAGGAGAGTCACGTGAAGCGATTCCTGATGACCTTCGTCCTGGTCCTCGCGGGCGTGGCGGTCGTCGCGGGCATCGGGGTCTTCAGCTCCATCAATCAGGAGGAGCCGGCCACCCTGGTGGCCAAGAAGATCGGCACGATGAAGACCGACAAGGGCGAGCTCGACCACTACGAGCTCAAACTGGACGTCTACCCGAACAGCTCGGACAAGGTGCCGCCGCCGCGACCGACATCGGCCCTCCAGGGCATCCAGCTGAGCGGCCAGCCCTTCTACCACCCGTCGACCAGTCTCCAGGTGCCGGCGAACTCGGTGGTCACCATCCACTTCACCCAGTACGACAGCGGCGGCCAGATCTACAACCCCTACTTCGCGAAGGTCCACGGAACGATGGACGGCACGATGAAGTGGAACGGCAAGGACGTCACCGAGATCAAGCCGACCGAGGTGGGTCACACCTTCACCGTGCACCAGTACCCCGAGGCCAACCAGCCGTACCTCTTCCTGTCGGTCCCGCTGCCCATGAACGCCGGAAACGCGAAGACCGACAAGGCCGGCTACCCGATCGACCCGCAGAAGGTGTCGATCACCTTCATCACCGGTGATGCCGGGACGTACGTCTGGAACTGCGAGTTCCCGTGCGGTGACCTCTACCAGGAGTTCGGCGGCCCGATGCAGTCCCGCGGATGGATGGCCGGCACATTCGAGGTGGTCGCATGACGACGACGGCTCCGCCCCCCGCCGCGCCGGACGAGCCGGAGGCGCCCACCAACCGGCCCCCCTCCATGCATCGGGTCCGCAACTGGATCCGTCGGCCCTACGCCCGGTGGGTGATGGTCCTCACCGTCGTCATCGGCTTCATCCTCCTGCCGCTGTGCTGGCTTCTGCTCGCGGCCATGAACCAGTCCGGGGCGCCTGCCTCCGCGATCATGGAGGACATCGAGACCACGGTCTTCGTCTTCACCCTCGTCTCCATCCCCATCACCGCCTTCGTCTTCGCCGTCCTCGTCTACAGCCTCCTGGGCTGGAAGCACGTCTCCGGTGACGAGGTCCCCGAGGACGAGAGCCCGGCCATCCGGCACAACATGGTCGGCACGACCCTGTGGACGGTCGTCTCGAGCGTCCTCGCGATGTTCCTCGTGGTCTGGGGCCTCATCGAGCTCGCCCAGATCACCTCCAACTCGTACGGGACCGTCGCCGCCGACGAGCAGCCCGGCGGTGACAAGGCACTGATCGTCAACGTGACCGGCCAGCAGTGGGTCTGGACCTTCGAGTACCCGCAGTACGACGGCGTGGTCTCCGACGTCCTGTACCTGCCGAAGGACCGCGCGGTCTACTTCAACGTGACGTCGAAGGACGTCGTCCACAACTTCTGGGCCGTCGAGCTGGGCGTGAAGATCGACGCCAACCCCGGCGCGATCACCCAGACGGGTGTCACGCCGAACAAGGCCGGAACGTTCAACGTCCGGTGTGCGGAGCTCTGCGGACTCCACCACGCCTACATGGAGACGCAGATCCAGGTGCTGGAACAGGAGTCCTTCGATTCTTGGACCCGTGAGATGGGCGGAGGGAGGACCTCATGAGCACCGACACCACCACAGTGATGCCCGGCAGCGCGACGGTGTTCGGCGCCGAGGTGCCGCAGCCGCCGCAGCACGGCAAGCCCGGCGGCATCATGCGCCGCCTCAACTTCGGCACCGGCCTGGTCACCGGCATCGTCTTCGCCGTGCTCGGCGGCTGGATCACCGCGGCCATCGCCAACCCCTCCAGCACGAACATCACGACGTTCACCAACACCGAGCCCACGTACGTCTACCTCGTCGTCCTCATCTGCTGGGTCGTGGGCTTCATGCTCGGCATGGGTGCCTTCGTCGGCCCCCTGCGCTGGCTCGCCGGCCGCGACATCACGCACGACGATGCCGAGTACATGGCCGGCAAGAACATGGGCAAGGGCCGGTACTTCAAGTACACGACCGACCACAAGGTCGTCGGTGTGCAGTACCTCGTCGTGACGATGATCATCTTCGGCTTCGGCGGCCTTCTCGCGATGCTCATCCGAACCGAGCTGGGCGTGACCTGGTCCGAGGTGTTCTCGCCGGAGTTCTACAACAGCATGATCGGAACGCACGGCATCGCGATGATCATCGCGATGATCGTGGCCGTCAGCGGCCCGCTCGGCAACTTCATCGTGCCGATGATGATCGGCGCCCGTGACATGGCCTACCCCCGCCTCAACGCCCTCAGCCTGTGGCTGCTGGTCGCGGCGGTGCCCTGCCTCATCAGCTCGATGTTCGCCGGGGGCATCCAGGACGGCTGGTCGGTCTACCAGCCGCTGGCCTCGCAGGCACCGATCGGCATGCTCGGCTACCAGATGACGATCATCGTCTTCGCTATCTCGACCGCGGTCGCGAGCGTCAACCTGATGACGACGATCCTGACCATGCGCGCGAAGGGGATGTCCTGGTCGCGCACGCCGATCTTCGTCTACGGCATCTTCGCCTCGGCCCTCATGGGCCTGTACGCCTTCCCGTTCTACCAGTACTCGCAGATCCTCTCGATGTCCGACTACGTGTGGAACACGTCGTTCTTCGACCCACTCGAGGGCGGCAGCGTCTGGC
>JAUHZW010000005.1 GCA_030425745.1 Actinomycetes bacterium | reverse complement strand
TCAGCGGCTGCAACGAGGCCGTCATCCCGAATGACTCGGTGTGGGTCATTCTCGTCATGATCATCGTGATGACCGCGGGCACCGCCGTCATCATGTGGTTCGGCGAGCTCATCACCGAGCGGGGCGTCGGCAACGGCATGTCCGTGCTGATCTTCACCTCGATCATCGCCACGATCCCGGCGCAGTTCGCTTCGATCTACGGCAGCCAGGGCGTCTTCCCGTTCTCCATGACCCTGCTCGTCGGGCTTGCCGTCGTCGCCTTCGTGGTGTTCGTGGAACAGGCTCAACGCCGCATCCCGGTCCAGTACGCCAAGCGCATGGTGGGGCGTCGCATGTACGGCGGCACGTCCACCTACATCCCGTTGAAGGTGAACATGGCGGGTGTCATCCCGGTCATCTTCGCCTCATCGCTGCTCTTCCTGCCCGTCCTGCTGGTGCAGTTGACCGGCAGCCAGTCCGAGTGGGCGATCTGGGTCCAGCAGAACCTCGGCACCGGTACCGGAACGTGGTATCTGGCCTTCTACTTCGCGCTGATCGTCTTCTTCACGTACTTCTACGTCTCGATCACGTTCAACCCGGTCGACGTCGCAGACAACATGAAGAAGTACGGCGGCTTCATCCCGGGCATCCGGGCGGGCCGTCCGACGGCGGAGTACCTCGACTACGTCCTGACCCGACTGACCGCGCCGGGGTCGCTGTACCTGGGCCTCATCGCTGTGCTGCCGGTCTTCGCGTTCGGGTTCATGGGCGTCGGGAGCAACTTCATCTTCGGTGGCACCAGTCTGCTGATCATCGTGGGCGTCGGTCTTGACACCGTCAAGCAGATCGAGGCGCAGCTGCAGCAGCGCAACTACGAAGGGTTCCTTCGCTGATGAGGCTCGTGATCATGGGCCCCCCGGGGGCGGGCAAGGGCACGCAGGCTGCCGTCATCTCAGCGATGCTCGGCGTGCCGCACATCTCGACCGGCGACATCTTCCGGGCGAACGTCTCGCAGGGGACACCCCTCGGTGTCGAGGCGAAGCGCTACATGGACGCGGGCGAGTACGTGCCCGACGGCGTCACCAATGCCATGGTCCGCGACCGCCTCTCGCACGATGACTGCCGCCCGGGGTTCCTGCTGGACGGCTACCCGCGCACGGTTGAGCAGGTCGGCGAGCTCAACGCGATGCTGAGTTCAGCCCAGCACCGGCTCGATGCCGTGCTGGAACTGACAGTCGACATGGACGAGGTCGTCGGCCGTCTGGTCAAGCGCGCCAGCGAGCAGGGCCGCAGCGACGACACCGAGGACGTCATCCGTCGCCGCCTTGAGGTGTACTTCGAGCAGACGGCGCCCCTCATCGACATGTACCGCTCGCAGGATCTTCTCGTGCAGGTCGATGGACTCGGGATCATCGAGGACGTCACGGGGCGCATCGTGGCGGCCCTGTCCCTGGAGGCCTAGGCGGTGTTCCGTCGCCGGAGCGCCATCGAGATCAAGTCCGCCGACCAGTTGGCGGTCATGCGGCAGGCCGGCCTGGTCGTGGCACGGGCACTGGCCGCGATCACCGACGCCGCCACCCCCGGCATGACCACGGGGCAGTTGGACTCCATCGCCCGCGATGTTCTCGCCGACCACGGCGCCACGTCGTCCTTCCTCGGTTACAAGGCGCACGGTGCGGTGCCGTACCCGGGGGTCATCTGCGCCTCGGTCAACGATGAGGTGGTCCACGGCATCCCGGGAGACCGTGCGCTGCACGACGGCGATCTGCTGTCGGTCGACTTCGGCGCGATCGTCGACGGATGGAACGGTGACGCCGCCGTGACCATCGAGATCGGTGAGGTTGCGCCCGAACTGCGTGAACTCAGTCGCGTCACCCGGGAGTCGCTGTGGGCCGGTCTGGCGCAGGCCCGCGTCGATGCCCATCTGACGAACATCAGCCACGCGGTCGAGACCACGATCGTCGAGGCCGAGGCCGCTCTCGGCCTGCGGCTGGGCATCGTCGAGGAGTACGGCGGCCACGGCATCGGCTCGAAGATGCACATGGATCCGCACATCCTCAACTACGGCTCCCCGGGCCGCGGCCCGGTGCTCCGGCCCGGCATGGCGCTGGCAATCGAGCCGATGGTCGTTCTGGGTGAGCCCGACGTCGCGGTGCTCGACGATGCATGGACGGTGGCGACCCTGGACGGCTCGCGGGCAGCCCACTGGGAGCACACCGTCGCTGTGACCGACGACGGGCCGTGGGTGCTGACGGCTCTCGACGACGTCCGGCTGTAGCACCGGACACCGTCGCTTCGTCACGACGGGGGCTGTGACACGCCTGCGACCCGAGAATCGCCCGGTCGAGCGTTCCGGTGCGTAGTGTCTTCTGCGATGTCCTCCCGTTCCACAGCTCTGCCGCAGGGTCCGGTGCCTCCGCTCGACTTCACGCCGGTCATGGCCGGCGGCACCGGGCGCAGTGGCACCACGGTGATCGCCGGGCTGCTGGGCAAGCACGCAGACGTTCGCGCCAGTCGACCTCGTGAGGTCAAGATCGTCACCGAGCCGGTCGGCCTGCTGGACCTCTGTCTCGAACCGAGTCCCCATGCGCCGGCGCACATCCGCCGCCGCATGCGGTTCCTCGCGGCCCTGCCGTGGTCCCGACGCTGGCGGCTGGCTGCCTTCGCCAAGCAGATGCGGGGGCGCTGGTGGCTGCGCTCTAACCGCAAGGGGCGCGACAGCGGTCTGCACCTGACCGTCGCCGAGGCGGATCGGGAGCGACTCATCGCTGAGCTGGCTGCGGAGCTTCCCGAGGATCCGGTGTCGGCCGGCCGGGACTTCCTCGCCGGAATCGTCCGTGCCCAGTCCGATGATGAGGGGGAGGCCCTCTGGGTCGACACGTCGCCACCGAACATCGCCGAGGCCGATCGCATCCACCGACTGCTTCCCGAAGCGAAGTTCATCCGCATGGTCCGTGACGGGCGCAGCACAGCGGCATCGGTCATGGCCGAACGGTGGGGCCCGGATGACCCAGAGGGGGCCGTGGCCTGGTGGGAGCGGCAGATGCGGGCGGCTGAGGCCGGTCTGGCCGACACTCCCGCCGATGCCGTTCTCACCGTGTCGCTGGAGGATCTCGTCGTACTGGATCGGGATGCCACCTACGAGCGCGTGCTGGACTTCCTCGAGTTGGACGACGACCCGCGGATGCGTCGGTTCTTCGACAACCGCATGCCGGCCGACCGGGTGGGCCTGGCCTCCTGGCGTGCGCGGGTGCCGGATGCGGAGCAGTTCGAGGCCGTCTACGACGCGGCTGCCGCCCGCCTCGAGGCCGATGGCATCGAGGTGTTCGCCCGCAGCGCGTGATGCCCGGCCGTCGGCGTGGTCGGCTGTCCCGCGTGGGGGGCCTGATCTGCCCGGGTGGCGGCGCATATCTGGCATTCCCCGTTGATCCCGGTGGGGTTCTGCAGATTTGGGCCGGTTCCCGGCCCAAATCTGCAGAACCCCACCGGGATGGGGGCAAGACACGGGATCTGGACCGCTTGCTCGCCGCGCGCGGGAACTAGACTTCCGGCGATGGCTACGACGACGGCACCCGTGACCCCGATCATGGCGGGCGGCACGGGGCGCAGCGGCACCACCGTGATCGCCGGCCTGCTGCACCGCCACCCGTCAGTCCGGGCCAGTTGGCCGCGGGAGGTCAAGTTCGTCAACAAGGAGGGCGGCCTCCTGGACCTCGTCCTCGGACCCGAGGGAGGCAGGAAGCGGCGGTTGGGTCGCGCGTCGTCCCCGGCGGACCGGCTGCCGACCTTCAATGAGGGCATGCGCGGACCCTGGTGGCTGCGTACCAACCGCCTCGGGCGAGCCAGCGGTCTGCACCTGAGCATCGACGAGGCCGACCGCGACCGCCTCCTCGCCGATCTCGCTGCGCAACTCGGCGCAGACCCGCGCGAGGCGGGGCGAGCCTTCCTCGCCGGGATGGCCCGCGCCCAGCGCGGTGATGCGGGGGAGCCGTGGTGGATCGACACGTCTCCGCCCAACATCGCCAATGCCCGACGCATCCACGAGTTCTGGCCCGAGGCACGCTTCATCTGGATGGTCCGCGACGGTCGTGCCACGGCCGCGTCGGTAATCGCCGAGCGCTGGGGCCCGGATGATCCGCTGGAGGCGGTCACCTGGTGGGAGAAGCGCGTGCGCCGAGCGCATGCCGGCCTTGTCGGGGTGCCGTCGGAATTCGTCCTGATCCAGTCCCTCGAGGACCTTGTCGTGCTCGAGCGCGAAGCCAGCTACGCCCGCATCCTGGAGTTCCTCGGGCTGCCGGACGACCCCACGATGCGGGGGTTCTTCACCGACCAGATGCCCGCCGAGCGGGTCGGTCTGGACAAGTGGCGCAGCCGGGTGCCTGACCCGGAGGCCTTCGAGGCGGCCTTCCGAGAGGCGGAAGCGCGCCTGGCCGCCGACGGGATCGACGCACACACCCGCCCCTGAGAATCCCCCCTTACGCGAGTGGTCAGTTGTCGGGGCTCCGCGGCGCCGGGGGACCCCGACAACTGACCACTCGCGAGGAAATGGGACCCCGGATTTTGTGAACGAACGCACGACCCGTAGTATCTGACGGTCGGTTTCAGGCTTCCCCGCCTCCACACCTTCGTCCACCGCGAAAGCGGTGCTCGTTCGTGCGCGCGGGCAGTCGGGACCGCTCCACACGGGCACCACGACGAGAGTTGAGGACATGGGCAAGAAGGACGGCGCGATCGAGCTCGAGGGCACGATCACCGAATCTCTGCCCAATGCCATGTTCCGGGTGGAGCTCGACAACGGGCACAAGGTGCTCGCCCACATCAGCGGCAAGATGCGGATGCACTACATCCGGATCCTTCCGGACGACCGGGTCGTCGTGGAGCTCTCGCCCTACGACCTCACCCGCGGCCGGATCGTCTACCGCTACAAGTAAGCCGCACGACCGACAACCAGACCAGAACGACACGAAAGAGCCATCATGAAGGTGCAGCCGAGCGTCAAGAAGATCTGCGACAAGTGCAAGGTCATCCGTCGCCACGGTCGCGTCATGGTGATCTGCGAGAACCCTCGCCACAAGCAGCGTCAGGGCTGACCAGCTCCTGACGCGGTCACCGGGGAGACAACCCGGCCGACCGAATCACAAACGCAGTACCCGACCCCCGCGATGCGCGTGCGCTGAGCGGGACGACACCCCCGGTCACGAGGCCGGGGACCTGCCTTGGCGGGCAGGGCTGGTACCGCGACCAGACCTCGTGAACGATAGAGAAGAGAGAACGCCACATGGCACGACTCGTCGGTGTCGACCTGCCGCGCAACAAGCGCATGGCCGTCGCACTCACGTACATCTACGGTGTCGGTCGCTCGCAGGCCGCCAAGGCCCTCGAGGCCACCGGAATCGATCCGAGCATGCGATCCGATGATCTGAACGATGATCAGCTCGTCGCCCTCCGCGACTGGATCGATGAGAACCTGAAGGTCGAGGGTGATCTCCGTCGCGAGGTTGCCGCAGACATCCGCCGCAAGGTGGAGATCGGCTGCTACCAGGGCCTGCGTCACCGCAAGGGACTGCCGGTCCACGGCCAGCGCACTCACACCAACGCCCGCACCCGCAAGGGTCCGCGCAAGACCGTCGCTGGCAAGAAGAAGTAGCTCGAGCGGCTACCGAGACTGGAGAAACTGACTTATGGCACCTGCGGGTAAGAGCGGCGCGAAGAAGGTCCGCCGCAAGGAGAAGAAGAACGTGGCCCACGGCCACGCTCACATCAAGAGCACCTTCAACAACACGATCGTCTCGATCACCGACCCCACGGGTGCGGTGATCTCCTGGGCGAGCGCTGGTCAGGTCGGCTTCAAGGGAAGCCGCAAGTCCACGCCATTCGCCGCGCAGCTGGCTGCTGAGGCCGCCGCTCGCCGCGCCATGGAGCACGGCATGCGCAAGGTCGACGTCTTCGTCAAGGGTCCCGGCTCCGGCCGTGAGACCGCCATCCGTTCGCTGCAGGCCACGGGCCTCGAGGTCGGCTCCATCGCCGACGTCACCCCGGTTCCGCACAACGGCACCCGTCCCCCCAAGCGTCGTCGCGTCTGATCGCGCACATCGGATCTAGGAGATATTGAGACATGGCGCGTTATACAGACGCCGACTGCAAGCGGTGCCGCCGCGAGAAGACCAAGCTCTTCCTCAAGGGTGCCAAGTGCGAGTCCCCCAAGTGCCCGTTCGAGAAGCGTCCGTACCCTCCGGGGCAGCACGGCCGCGGTCGCTCGAAGGACAGCGAGTACCTGCTGCAGCTTCGTGAGAAGCAGAAGGCCACCCGGATGTACGGGGTGCTCGAGAAGCAGTTCTCGAACTACTACAAGGAAGCCCAGCGGCAGGCCGGCAAGACCGGTGAGAACCTGCTCCAGATCCTGGAGTCCCGCCTGGACAACGTCGTGTTCCGCGCTGGCTTCGCCAAGTCGCGTGACATGGCCCGCCAGCTGGTCACCCACGGTCACTTCATGGTGAACGGCCGCAAGGTGAACATCCCCTCGTACCGGGTCTCCCCGAACGACATCGTCGAGGTCCGTCCCGGCTCGCGTGAGATGACCCCGTTCATCGTCGCCCACGCCGAGATCGGCGAGCGTCCGGTGCCTGCGTGGCTGGAGGTCATCCCCTCGCAGATGCGCATCCTGGTGCACTCGCTCCCCGCGCGTGCGGTCATCGACACCCAGGTCAACGAGCAGCTGATCGTCGAGCTCTACTCCAAGTAACCGTCAGCGGCCCTGACGGGTCGAGATGCGCGACGTCAAATAGCGGTCGTCGCGGGAAGGAAGTTCATCGTGCTTATCAGCCAGCGCCCGATCCTCACCGAGGAGCCGATCAGCGAGTTCCGCTCGCGCTTCGTCCTCGAGCCCCTGGAGCCCGGCTTCGGCTACACCCTCGGCAACTCGCTTCGACGCACGCTGCTGTCGTCGATCCCGGGTGCCGCCGTCACCAGCATCCGCATCGACGGTGTCCTCCACGAGTTCACGACCGTTCCGGGCGTGAAGGAGGACGTCACCGAGCTGATCCTGAACATCAAGCAGCTGGTCATCTCCTCGGAGCACGACGAGCCGGTGGTCATGTACCTGCGCAAGCAGGGCCCCGGCAACGTCACCGCCGCCGACATCCAGCCCCCGGCCGGTGTCGAGGTGCACAACCCGGACCTGCACATCGCGACCCTCAACGCCAAGGGCAAGCTCGAGATCGAGCTCGTCGTCGAGCGTGGGCGCGGCTACGTGTCGGCCGTGCTGAACAAGCAGGCCGGCCAGGAGATCGGCCGCATCCCGGTCGACTCCATCTACAGCCCCGTGCTGAAGGTGAGCTACAAGGTCGAGGCCACCCGCGTCGAGCAGCGCACCGACTTCGACAAGCTCATCCTCGATGTCGAGACCAAGCAGTCGATGCGTCCGCGTGACGCCGTCGCGTCGGCCGGCAAGACCCTTGTCGAGCTCTTCGGCCTCGCCCGTGAGCTCAACGTCGAGGCCGAGGGCATCGACATCGGCCCGTCACCGACCGACGCCTTCGTCGCCGAGCAGCTCTCGACCCCCATCGAGCAGCTTGACATGACGGTGCGCTCCTACAACTGCCTCAAGCGTGAGGGCATCCACACGGTGGGTGAGCTCATCACCCGCAGCGAGGCCGACCTCCTCGACATCCGCAACTTCGGTGCGAAGTCGATCGACGAGGTCAAGGTCAAGCTGGCCGGCCTCGGCCTGGCCCTCAAGGACAGCCCGCCCGGATTCGATCCCGGTGCGGCCGTCTACTACAGCGATGACGAAGACGACGACCTGGCGTACGCCGAGGACGAGCAGCTCTAAGGGCTGCAGGAATCAACAAGGAGAATCATGCCTACGCCAACCAAGGGTGCCCGTCTCGGCGGCGGCCCGGCGCACGAGCGGCTCATGCTGGCCAACCTGGCCACTGCGCTGTTCGAGCACGGCCGGATCACCACCACCGAGGCCAAGGCCAAGCGCCTGCGTCCCCTCGCCGAGCGGCTCATCACCTTCGCCAAGCGCGGTGACCTGCACGCCCGTCGTCGAGTGATGACGGTCGTCAAGGACAAGTCCGTGGTGCACGTGCTGTTCACCGAGATCGGCCCGCAGTACGCCGGGCGTCCCGGTGGCTACACCCGCATCACCAAGATCGGTCCCCGCAAGGGCGACAACGCCCCCATGGCCGTGATCGAGCTCGTCGAGCCGATGGCCGAGCAGGTTGTCGCCGAGGCCACGGGTGCCACGAAGCGCGCCGCCAAGGAGGCCGAGCAGGCTGCTCCGGCCGCCGAGGTCGAGGAGACCACCGCGGCTGCCGAGGAGACCCCGGCCGAGGAGACGGCTGCTGCGGACGAGGTCGTGGCCGACGAGGCCGCGGTCGACGCCGAGGCTGCTGGTGCTGACGCCGAGACCGCCGAGGAGGTGGCCGAGGCTGCTGACGCCGACGCTGCCGAGGAGTCGGCCGAGGACGACAAGTAGGTCCGTCCTGACTGACACGCACGACATCGATCAGCCCGCCACCGACACCGGTGGCGGGCTGATCCGTCTGCGACTGGGCATCGCCTACGACGGCCGGGACTTCCACGGCTGGGCGATCCAGCCGGCACCCACGGGTCTGCGCACCGTGCAGGGAGAACTGCAACGGGTTCTGACGTTTCTGTTCGGTGAACCCATCGAGATCCAATGCGCGGGGCGCACCGACGCGGGCGTGCATGCTTCGGGGCAGGTGGCGCACCTGGACGTGACCTCCTGGCCGTCGGACATCGATGAGCGACGCATCAACCGAGCCCTGCCCGACGACGTTCGGGTCACGTCCGTCGAGGAGACGTCGTCGGACTTCGATGCCCGTTTCTGTGCGATCTGGCGGCGGTACACGTATCGGGTCAGTGATGCGCCCGATGGGCCGAACCCGCTTCAGCGACATCTGACGTTGCCCCACTCTCGGGTGTTGGATCTCGAGGCCATGAATGAGGCGGCCCAGGGGCTGCTCGGTGAGCATGATTTCGCGCCCTTCTGCAAACAGCGGGACTTCGCGACGACGATCCGGCGGCTGATTCACCTTGAGTGGTCGCGTGACGAAAGCGGCGTCGCGGTCATGACCGTGCAAGCGGACGCGTTCTGCCACTCGATGGTTCGATCACTGGTCGGCGTGATGCTGCCTGTGGGTGACCGCCGTCGTCCGGTCGAGTGGCCCGCCGCCGTCCTCGCCTCGGGCGAGAAGGATCCGGGCGTGACGGTTATGCCGGGATACCCGCTGGTCCTCGACGAGGTGGGCTACCCGCCAGCGGAGAAGTGGGCCGCTCGGGTGAGAGAGACGAAGTCTCTTCGCACACCACTCGATTAACGGGCTGGCGCCCACTCAGCGGCGCTTCCAGATCAACTTCCCCTTCACCTTCTTGCAGACGAACTTGCCGCTCTTCGCGCCCTTCTTGGCGCACTTCTTGCCGGCCTTGGCCTTGACGGCAGCCCCGGAGGAGCTCTTTCCGGGGCCGAGGGTCAGGACGCCATCGGTGATGGCAGCGGCGTCGTAAGAGCCGCCGGGGGAGTAGCCGAACCAGACGCGAAGCTTGCCATCGACCAGTTCGATGGACGGATCAAAGGCGCCGGCTCCTGAGGGGGCGTAGAGCGGCTTGGTTCGCTTGACCCAGGTGACTGCGTCGGAGGAGGCGAGGAGCTGCAGGTACTGCAGTTCGCCGTTCATCGGGTTGCCTCGGGTGGACGCGACCATCACGAAGGTGCCGTCAGGGAGTTCCAGGGGAGCGGGATCGACGAGTTGGTCATCGCCGTTGATCGGGCCGGTCGGTGCGGACCAGCTCAGGCCGTCGGACGACGTGGAGATCCAGACACCCTCCTGCGGGACTCGCTTGTTGAAGTACAGGAAGTACTGCCCGGCGGACGTCTTCATCACGTGGGGGACGCCACAGCCGACGTCACCGAGCAGGGTGCCGGGCTGCACGGTCCACGTCTGCAGGTCGCTGGAGGTCGCGTACTTCAGCACCTTCGATCCCGGCGTGCAGGGCTGCTGGGGGCCGGAGCCGGGTGCCGTCGGGGCCATCTCGGCGTAGTACAGCCGGTAGCTGGACGGTCCCTCCTGCACGATCGACCAGTCCAAACCCTTGTCCGGCAGGACCGTCGCCGTGGGTGTCCATGACGATCCGTCTCGGGACGTGTACTGCACTGAGCGGGGCTGGCCCGTGGTCAGCAGGTAGTAGGTGCCCGTCGCAGCGTCATAGAAGGCCTCGGGGGAGACGCCCGTCGGTGCGCCGGGCGGCGGGGGAGACGCGGCGAAGGTGGCCGAGTTGATGGTCCCGGCATTCGCGGTCAGGGTGTCTGCCTGAGCTGGCACGGCGGCGAGGCCGGAGGCAGCCAGGGCGACAGCAGCGGTGAGGGCGGCGGGGCGCACGATGCTCATGCCCCTCGACGCTAGACGGGGATTCCGCACAGGGCCACCGGTTTCCGAGGATCCGGACCCCGGATTTGGAGGGCTGTGGCCACCCCCGGTAGCCTTGGGCGCTGCCGTGCGGCGGGTCCTTCCCCGAAGAACCCCCGACCGCGAGGCCTGGTCGTCAGGGATGACGCCCAGTACGGCGCCCAACCGATCCCTCGGGTGAGAGCGGGCGTGCAGAATCCACGTCCCTACGAGTGAGAGACAGGTGCGGCACTATGCGCACGTATTCCCCCAAGGCGGGAGACAACACCCCCGTCTGGCACGTCATCGACGCCACTGACGTCGTCCTCGGCCGTCTGGCCACCCACGCCGCGCAGCTCCTGCGTGGCAAGCACAAGCCGACCTTCGCTCCTCACATGGACATGGGCGACTTCGTGATCATCATCAACGCTGACAAGGTGGCCCTCACCGGCGCCAAGCGCGAGCAGAAGATGGCCTACCGCCACTCCGGTCAGCCGGGCGGCCTGACGGCCACCTCGTATGCCGAGCTGCTCGAGTCCGACCCCCGCAAGGCGGTGGAGAAGGCCGTCAAGGGCATGCTCCCCCACAACAAGCTGGGTCGTCAGCAGTTGAAGAAGCTCAAGGTCTACTCAGGCTCTGAGCACCCCCACGCTGCGCAGCAGCCGCAGCCGTTCCAGATCACCCAGGTCGCCCAGTAGCGGCGCGCGGATCCAACGAGAGGACTAGTGGCAGTGTCTGAGGCCACCATCGACGAGACCAACGACGAGCTCGAGGCTCCCTCGGAGTACACCTCCGAGACCCCGGGTCGTCCCACCATCGACCGCGACATCGTCACCGCCCCCGGTGCGGCGACGGGCCGTCGCAAGCAGGCCATCGCCCGCGTCCGCCTGGTGCCCGGCACCGGCCAGTGGACGATCAACGGCCGCACCCTGGACGAGTACTTCCCGAACAAGGTGCACCAGCAGGAGGTCAACGACCCCTTCACGGTGCTCGGCGCTGAGGGCAAGTTCGACGTCATCGCCCGCATCGACGGCGGCGGCATCTCCGGCCAGGCCGGTGCGCTGCGTCTGGGCGTCGCCCGTGCGCTGAACGGCATCGACGAGGAGGGCAACCGTCCCATCCTCAAGAAGGCCGGCTTCCTGACCCGCGACCCGCGGGCCAAGGAGCGCAAGAAGTACGGCCTGAAGAAGGCCCGCAAGGCGCCCCAGTACAGCAAGCGCTAGTCAACGCCTGTGGGCCGCCTCTTCGGCACCGATGGTGTGCGTGGCCTCGCCAACCGCGAGGTCACAGCAGAGCTTGCCCTCGATCTGTCCGTTGCCGCCGCGCACGTCCTGGCTGACGCCGGGGCGTTCGCGGGGCACCGGCCGTCGGCCGTCGTCGGCCGGGACGGTCGGGCCAGCGGGGAGTTCCTCGAGGCCGCCGTCGTGGCGGGCCTTGCGAGCGCCGGTGTCGATGTGCACCTGGTCGGAGTGGTCCCGACTCCCGCCGTCGCCTACCTGACCGAGGCGCTGCACGCTGATCTCGGCGTGATGCTGTCGGCGTCCCACAACCCGATGCCCGACAACGGCATCAAGTTCTTCTCGCGTGGAGGCCACAAGCTCGACGACGCCATCGAGGACGCCATCGAGCAGCACCTGCGGGAGCCCTGGGACCGCCCCGTCGGCGAGGCTGTCGGCCGCGTCACCCACGCGCTCGAGGCGCCGCGCATCTACGAACACCATCTGCTCACGACTCTGCCGCACAACCTCGACGGCCTCACGATCGTCGTCGACTGTGCCAACGGTGCGGCATCCTCGATCGCTCCTGAGCTCTACGCCGGTGCGGGTGCGACCGTGATCCCCATCCATGCCGCACCGGATGGCTGGAACATCAATCGAGACTGCGGCAGCACGCACCTGGAGTCCCTCATCGAGGCAGTGCGTGAGCATGGAGCCGATGCAGGCATCGCTCACGACGGTGATGCCGATCGCTGCCTCGCGGTCGATGCCGACGGAAACGTCGTCGACGGCGACCACATCCTGGCGATCCTGGCCGAGGGCATGCGCGATGCCGGCACGCTGGCCGGCGGCGCGGTGGTGGCCACGGTCATGGCCAACATGGGCTTCAAGCTCGCCATGGAGTCGGCGGAGATCACCATCGTCGAGACGGGGGTCGGTGACCGCTATGTCCTCGAGGCGATGCGGGCTGGCGGCTACGTCCTCGGCGGCGAGCAGAGCGGTCACGTCGTGATGACCGACTACTCGACCACCGGTGACGGCATGCTGACCGGGCTGCATCTGCTCGCGCGGGTCGCCCAGACCGGACGGCCGCTCGCGGATCTGGCGGCGGCGGTGACGAAGTTCCCTCAGGTGCTGCTGAACGTCAGCGGAGTGGACAAGTCCCGGATCGACTCAGCCGATGCCGTCGCTGCAGCCGTGGCAAGCGCTGAGACTGCTCTGGCCGGCCAGGGGCGCGTCCTGCTGCGGCCGTCGGGCACCGAACCCGTCGTGCGCGTCATGGTCGAAGCCCCCACAGAGGATCAGGCCAGCGCTATCGCCGAGGAGATCGCCGACGTCGTTCGCGCCGAGCTAGCGCTCGACTGACGCGCGTCGACATCACCTGGCGGATCTCCAGAGTCATCCAGCCGGCGATCGCCATGCCGGCGATGTTGATGCCCAGCTGGGCGGCGCTCCCGCCGACCTCCTGCCAGTCGCCGAACACGGCAGCCACCGCGATGTTGCCCGATGCCGGGATCGTCGTGACCGAGATGAAGACGCCGATGATGCCCGTGGATCTGCCACTGGTCAGCGCGAGCACGCCCGCTGCCGCGGCGATGACGGCCACGATCAAGGACCACCAGTTGGGGGAGTAGATGAACGCGACGGCGGGGCGGGGAGCATAGAAGTCCTCGCTGCTGACCAGCCCCACCCAGCGTGCGATCTCGACGAAGACCATGGTCGCCAGGATCGAGACCGCGAACCCGACCACCAGCGTCGTCAATCCCTGTCGCAGCAGACCGGGGCGCCGTCGCACCAGGGCCAGACCCAGGGCGATGACCGCCATGAACTCGGGCCCGAGCACCATGGAGCCGACGACGAGGATCGCGGAGTCGGTGATCACCGCGATGGCGGCCAGCAGGGTCGCCATGATCATGAAGGCCAGGAACATCCCGCTGATGCGGGACTGCTCATACGCCTGCTCGACCACCTCGGTCCAGACGACGTTGTCGGCCCCCGGTGACCGTCGCTCGGCCTCCAGCGCGCGAGCGGACACCCAGGTGCCCGGGTCCTGAACCAGGATGCAGCCGTCCCTCGGCACGCCGAGGTCGGTGAGCTCATGGACGATGTCGTTGACCGCATCCCGCTCCACGAGTGCCATGAACACGTCGCCGACGGGCTCGAGGCTCGCACCCCGATCGCGGGTGAGGGTCGCGAGGCTCGGGGCCTGCCGCAGGATGGCCTCGACGCGATCCGCGAGATCCGCGGGCGCGGAGACGCGGACGGTGAGCATGGCCTTCAGGCTAGTGCGCGCGGGTCATCGCGGGGGTAGCAGCACGAGCTTGCCCACGTGCTCATGGCGCAGGAAGGTCTCCTGTGCCGTGGCGATCTCTGCCAGCGGGTAGGCCGCCGCCACGACAGGTCGGACGTCACCGCGCTCCACGTACCTGATGAGGTCGGTGAACACCGACCGTGGGGTGAAGGTCGAGCCGAGCAGCGACAGGTCCTTCAAGTACAGGTCCCGAAGATCGAGGTCGACGTGAGCGCCACCCACCGCACCGGAGACGGCATACCGCCCGCCGGGACGCAGCACCCTCAGCAGGGAGGGGAAGTGCGCACCCCCGACCAGGTCGATGACCACATCTACGGTGTCGTCTCCCAGCACTCCCACGAGGTCGTCGTCACGCTGGACGACGACGTCAGCTCCCAGTGCGCGCACCTGCTCCGCCTTGCCTGGGCCCGCGACAGCGGTGATGTGCGCTCCTCGCAGTCGGGCGAGAAGGACGGCAGCAGATCCCACGCCCCCTGACGCGCCGGTGATGAGCACCCGCTCTGCTCCGAGACCCGCGCGCTGCAGCAGCCCCTCCGCCGTGGAGTAGGAACAGGGGAGAGCGCCGAGTTGGGCGTCGTCCAGGGGGCTGTCGATCATGAACGCCTCGGATGAACGCACGACGACGAACTGGGCGAAGGCGCCGTCGATCTCCGAGCCCAGCGTGATGGGACGCCCGGCGGAGTCCGGATCCTGCATGGTGCGGACGAGGACCCGTTCGCCGACTCGATGAGGATCCGCCCCGGGGCCGACGGCCACGACAGTTCCCACACAGTCGGCACCCTGGATCCGCGGGAATGCGAGGGACTCGCCGGACCAGGCCGTCTGATCGCCGGTCTCGGCGCGGGAGTACCAGCCCACGCGCGTGTTGATGTCGGTGTTGTTGACCGCGGAGGCGCCTACCCGGATCAAGACCTCATCCGGTCCGGGCCGCGGCACGGGAACGTCGTCGCGCACCTCGAGCCGGTCGAGCCCACCGTGCCCGGTGAGGAGCACTGCGGTCATCGCCGAGGGAATCGTCATCCCCTCGAGTCTACGGCCGGCTACTGGCCCAGCATCTGTGCCTGAACGGCCGCGGCCTGCTCCTGAGTGATGAGCCCGCTGTCCCGAAGCATCGTCAGCGCGATGCGGATCGAGGCCTGCTTCGCCCGCCAGCCGTTGGATCCGGCTAGGGCCTTGCGCACGAGCACGGCCTGCGCCTTGGTCAGCTCCCCGGTCCGCTTCATGGCCGAGATGACGGCGTTGGAGTTCGTCGTGGCGATCAGGTCTGCTTGAGCCGGAGTGATGGCCTTGGCATCCACGAGAGGCTGGAGGACCTCCCGCCGGGCCTCGATCTGGCCCTGGACCTGGGCCGTGACCAGGGTCTCGACGACAGCGCTGCTCTGCCATGCGGGGAGATCCGCGAACTTCAGTTGCCCCCAGCCCCAGCCGTTGGAGGCCGGTGCTGCGGCCTGCGCCGCGGGGGCGACGAGCAGGGCGCCGGTGACGGCGAGGGATCCGGCGAGAAGGGCGATGCGGCGCACGAGGACCTCCGAGGCTTGATAAGTAGTGGAGGGACGCTAGCACCCACTAGCTTCCTGGGGACCTCCTGAGAGACCTCGCCTCCCCTATGAGCGCAAGCGCTCACGGGTAGGCTCTCATCGATGTCAGGTCGCTGGCGCGACCGGCATGTCTCCCTCGCCTCTCCTATGAGCGCGAGCGCTCACGGATAGGCTCAGTCGCATGTGCGGAATCGTCGGGTATGTGGGGCAGAAGCAGGCCCTGGAGATCGTCGTGGCGGGGCTTCGGCGACTGGAGTACCGCGGCTACGACTCCGCCGGAGTCGCTGTCATCAGCGACGGCCAGCTCGAGGTCCGCAAGAAGGCCGGCAAGCTCGCCAACCTCGAGGGCCTGCTCGGCTCGGACCCCCTCCCGGACTCGACCACCGGTATCGGGCACACCCGCTGGGCCACCCACGGCGGCCCCACGGACGACAACGCCCACCCGCACGTCAGCGAGGACGTCAGCATCGCCGTCGTCCACAACGGCATCATCGAGAACTTCGCCGAGCTGAAGGACGAACTCGCGACCGCCGGCGTCCACCTGACGTCCGAGACCGACACCGAGGTGGCCGCTCACCTGCTCGCGCGCGAGGTGCCGCTCGCTGACGGCGACCTCCCCGAGGCCATGCGCCGTGTCTGCCGCCGGCTGGAAGGCGCTTTCACCCTCGTCGCCCTTGACCGCACGCAGCCGGACCTCGTGGTCGCCGCGCGCCGCAACTCCCCGCTCGTCGTCGGCGTCGGCGAGGGGGAGAACTTCCTCGCCTCGGACGTCGCTGCGTTCGTGGACCACACCCGTGAGGCCCTCGAGCTCGGTCAGGATCAGGTCGTCGTCCTGACCCCTGACTCGATCACCATCACCGACTTCGCTGGCGAGCCGGTCGAGGCCACGCCCTTCACCGTCGACTGGGATGCCTCGGCCGCCGAGAAGGGCGGCTACGACCTGTTCATGCTGAAGGAGATCGCCGAGCAGCCCAAGGCCGTGGCCGACGCGCTGCGGGGCCGGATCAGCAAGGACCACCGCATCCAGCTGGATGAGACGTCCCTGGACGAGGCGGTGCTGCGGGACATCTCGAAGGTCGTCGTGGTCGCCTGCGGCACGGCCGCACATGCCGGGCTCGTGGCCAAGTACGCGATCGAGCACTGGACGCGTCTCCCGGTGGAGGTCGAACTCGCCAGCGAGTTCCGCTACCGCGATCCGATCGTCGGCCCGGACTCCCTCGTCATCGCCATCTCGCAGTCCGGCGAGACCATGGACACTCTCATGGCGCTGCGGCATGCCAAGGCGCAGGGTGCACGGACCCTGGCGATCTGCAACACCGTCGGTTCCACGATCCCGCGCGAGTCCGATGCGGTGCTCTACACCTACGCCGGTCCGGAGATCGCTGTCGCGTCGACCAAGGCCTTCCTGACCCAGATCATCGCCGCCTACCTCGTCGGCCTCTACCTCGGGCAGGTACGCGGCACCATGTTCGAGGATGAGATCCGCCGGATTCTCGGGGAGCTCGACGACATGCCGAGCAAAGTAGACCTCGTCCTTGACACCACCGAGCACGTCCGCGAGCTCGCGCGTGAGTTGGCTGACTCGACGTCGGTGCTGTTCCTCGGCCGACACGTCGGCTACCCGGTCGCGCTCGAGGGCGCGCTGAAGCTCAAGGAACTGGCCTACATGCATGCGGAGGGCTTCCCCGCCGGTGAGCTCAAGCATGGTCCGATCGCCCTGATCGAGGACGGTGTGCCGGTGATCGTGATCGTGCCGTCACCTCAGGGTCGGGCCGTGCTGCACGACAAGATCGTGTCCAACATCCAGGAGGTCCGCGCCCGCGGTGCGCTGATCATCGCGATCGCGGAGGAGGGCGACGAGGCGATCGTCCCCTACGCCGACCACATCGTCCGCGTTCCGGCGGTGCCCACGCTGATGCAGCCCTTGGTCTCGACCGTTCCGCTGCAGGTGTTCGCCTGCGAGATGGCCACGGCGAAGGGCCATGATGTCGATCAGCCGCGCAACCTCGCCAAGTCCGTGACGGTGGAGTAGTCCTGCATCCCGACATGCCAGCCCGAGTCGTCGGCATCGGAGTCGACCTTGTCGACACGCGTCGCTTCGCGGCCGTGCTGGAGCGTTCACCGCGGCTCGCCGCGCGCGTGTTCACCGCCCGGGAGCTCGAGCTCTCCGGCGGCCACCGTCTCCGAGCGGAGTCCCTGGCGGGTCGCTGGGCGGTCAAGGAGGCGGTCGCCAAGGCTCTCGTCGACACGACGGGTCTGGAGTGGCACGACTGTGAGGTCCTGACCGGTGATCGCGGCGAACCGGTGCTCGAGGTGAGCGGGACGGTTGGGGAGGCGGCCCGTCGTCGCGGCATCGAGCGCTGGCTGGTGTCCCTCAGCCATGATGGAGGCATGGCCATCGCCTTCGTCGTCGCCGGAGCAGAGGAGACCCCGTGATCGAGGTGCGCTCGGTGGAGCAGGTCAGAGCCGCCGAGGAGAGGGCGTTCGCGCAGGTGCCGGAGGGCTCCCTGATGCAGCGCGCCGCCTTCGCGCTCGCCGTCTCCACCGCCCGACTGCTCGACGATCTCCTCGGCGGCGTCGCGGGCTCCCGTGTGGTGCTGCTCGTCGGCTCCGGCAACAACGGCGGAGACGCTCTGTGGGCTGGCGCGATGCTCGCTGATCGAGGCTGCCGCGTCGATGCCGTCTGTGTGGCGGACCGCTGGCATGCCGAGGGAGCGGCCGCCCTCGCTGCTCGTGGGGGTCGGCTGCACCGCTGGGACGGATCAGCCGACCTGGCGGGAGTGATCGCCGACGCCGATGTGGTCCTCGACGGCATCCTCGGCATCGGTGGCTCGGGCCCTCTGCGCGCGCCCGCGGCCGAGGCCGTCGGCTCCATCGATGGCGCTGCCGTCATCGCCGTCGACGTTCCCAGCGGTGTCGATGCTGACACCGGCCTGGCTGATGCCACTGCCGTCAGGGCGGACCTCACCGTCACCTTCGGCGCGGCGAAGCCGGGGCTCTTGGTCGCTCCGGGGCGTCTGCACTCCGGTCTCGTCCACATCATCGACATCGGGCTGCAATTCGACGACGAACCGGCCGCGGTCTGCCTGGAGGAGGTGGACGCCGCCGCATGGTTCCCCGAGCCGGCCGAGGCGGATTACAAGTACTCGCGCGGTGTCGTCGGGCTGGCCGTGGGATCCGCGCTGTATCGCGGGGCCGCGCTGCTGGCCACGGCTGCCGCCCGGCACGCGAACGTGGGGATGGTGCGGCTGCTCGACCGTGCGGACGGTGTCGGACCGCTGGTCGTCGGTGATCTTCCCGACGTGGTCATCGACGGCGCGGCGCCAGTCCATCAGACGCGCGCCGACGCATGGGCCTGCGGCTCGGGGTTCCCGGGCACCGCGGACGACGAGGCCACGGTGCTCGCAGTCCTCGACACCACCGGCCCCGCGGTTCTCGATGCAGGAGCCCTGACCATCGTGGCCGAGTCCGCGGAGGTGCGCCGGCGCGTCGCGGAGCGGTCGGAAGCCGGGCTCGTCACCGTGCTCACCCCGCATGAGGGGGAGTTCGCCCGACTCCAGCCGGACGTCGACCTCGCATCCACCGGTCGCATCGCTGCCGCACTGGTGGCGGCCGCCGAGCTGCACTGCATCGTGGTGCTGAAGGGCCCGGGAACGGTCGTGGCCGCCCCCTCGGGTGCAGTGTTCCTCGACACCGAGGGCACCCCTGCGCTGGCCACCGCCGGCTCCGGTGATGTTCTGACCGGCATCCTCGGCAGCGTGCTCGCCGGGGCGTGGGCGACCAGCCAGCGCGACGACGCCGATCTTGTCGAGGCGGTCGCCGCAGGGGTATGGCTGCACGGCTGTGCGGGGCGGCTCGCCGAGACCGACGGTCCCGTCACCGCGACGGACATTGCAGGCCACGTGGGTGCGGCCGTCAACGTGGTGCGGTTCGGCGGGGCAGCATGAGCAGAGCTGCCGCGAGGATCGACCTTGACGCCATCCGGTCGAATCTGAGCCTCCTGCGCGAGCGCGCCGGCGATGCGGACGTCATGGCAGTGGTGAAGGCGGATGCGTACGGCCACGGCATGGTCGAGGTGGCGCGGACAGCCCGCGCCGAGGGCACGACGTGGCTCGGGGTGGCCCTGCCGTCCGAGGCCTGCGCGTTGCGCCGAGCGGGCGACTCCGGCCGGATCCTGGCATGGCTGTGGACTCCCGGTGATCCGTGCATCCGAGAATGTGTGACCGCTGGAATCGACCTCTCGGTGTCGTCTCCGTGGGCCGTGGATGAGGTCATCGCTGCCGCACAGGCGGCTGAGCGCGCGGCGAGCATCCACATCAAGGTCGACACCGGCCTGACCCGCAACGGGGTGCTCCCCTCGGACCTGCCCGAGTTGCTCGCGCGGGTGCAGGTGGGGGTCGCGGACGGCCTGCTCACAGTCGAGGGCATCTGGTCACACCTGGCTGACGGCGACACCCCGGGCGCGGAGTCGGTCTCGTATCAGCGCGCCGTGTTCGACGAGGCGCTCGCTGTGGCGGCGCGGCATGGCGTGGAACCTCGGCTGCGCCATCTTGGCAACAGTGGTTCGCTGTTCGCCCACCCGGACTGCCGCTACGACCTCGTGCGCACCGGGATCGCACTCTACGGGCTGAGCCCGGCCGGTGTTCTGGGCCGTCCCGCGGACCTGGGCCTGACCCCGGCGATGACCTTGACCGCCACCCTTGCGCACGTGAAGCCCGTGACCCCGGGCACGTCCGTCTCGTACGGCTGGCGCTGGTCGGCGGAGGAGTCCACGACCCTGGGTCTGGTGCCCCTCGGCTACGCCGACGGGATCCCGCGGGCCGCGGGTGCTCCCCGCGTCGGGCAACCGGTCGAGGTGGCCGTTGCCGGAGCGCGGGTCCCGATCGTCGGCACGGTAGCGATGGACCAGTGCGTCGTGGACCTCGGCGTGCTGGATGCTGCCCCCGGCACGGCAGGGGAGTGGACTGCCGATCACTGGGCAGACGCCATCGGCACGATCGGGTACGAGATCATCACGAGGATCGGTCCGCGCGTACCGCGCGACTATTCAGGAGCAGGGGAGGGACCGTCATGAGCCCGGATCCGACGCCTGCCCTGCGGCTCGCCGGCCGAGGTCTTCTCGCGGCGGGCGCGCTCGCTGCGGGAGCCGCGCTCGGGGCACTCGCGGAGCGCTCGGTCATGCGGTCGGTCGGCGGCGAGGAGAGCGCCGACAGCGAACTGGGTCAGTTGCGTGGTGACCCCTACGTGGTCACGACCCATGACGGAGCGGTCCTCCACGTCGAGGTCGATGAGGCGCCGGAGGCCGACAGCGACCTGACCATCGTCTTCTGCCACGGCTACGCACTGAGTCTGGACTCCTGGCATTTCCAGCGGTCCGCGCTGCGTGGACGGGCTCGCCTGGTGTTCTACGACCAGCGCAGCCACGGGCGCAGCGAGCGCGCAGACTTCGACACCCACCATGTCGACCAGCTCGGTCTGGACCTCTACGAGGTGATCACCGCCATCGCCCCGACCGGTCCTCTCATGCTGGTGGGCCACTCAATGGGCGGCATGACGGTCATGGCGCTCGCCGACCAGCACCCGGAGCTCTTCACCGAGCGCGTCTACGGCGTCGCACTCATCGCGACCTCGGCTGGGGGCCTGGCCGGCGGCGAACTCGGCCTGCCCGCGGGCATCGGCCCGATGTTCCACCGGCTCGCCCCCTCAGTGGCGGCGGCGCTCGCTGCCCGCGGCCCTCTCATCGACCGGCTGCGCTGGAACGACACCGACCTCGGCCTCATGCTGACCCGCATGTACTCGTTCGGCTCCAGCGCCACCGATCAGGCCGGGCGGTTCGTGGCGGGCATGGTGGCGGCC
Source organism: Actinomycetes bacterium (assembly GCA_030425745.1). Lineage (GTDB taxonomy): Bacteria > Actinomycetota > Actinomycetes > S36-B12 > S36-B12 > UBA10649. The sequence continues at coordinate 1,564 of JAUHZW010000005.1, read as the reverse complement.
ACCCCGATCGATGTCGTCGCCGAGTTCCTTCCCGCCCTGCAGGACCATGACAAGCGTGACTCCCTGACCGTGCTGGAGAACGTCGAGCTGCTGGTCATGGTGGGTGACGCCGACCGACTGACGCCGCCCGGATACAGCGACGAGATCATCGCGCTGGTGCCCGGGGCCGAGTACGTGGTGGTGCACGACGCCGGCCACATGGTGACCCTCGAGAAGCATGAGGAGGTCGATGATGCGCTCCTCGAACTCCTTGCTCGCGTGCGTCGCGACATCGCCCACGAGGCCGACGGAAGCGTCGCGTGACCGACCTCTCCGTCCACCTGACCGCGGCCACCCCGGATGAGCTCCAGGCCATCGCCGAGCGTCTCGCGCAGGGGTGTCACGGCGGCGACGTGCTCGTCCTCACCGGACAACTGGGCGCGGGCAAGACCACCTTCACCCAGGGCCTCGCCCGGGGTCTCGGCATCGATGATCCGGTGACGAGCCCGACCTTTGTCATCAGTCGCGTGCACGTCCACCCGGGCGATGGCCTCTCCCTCGTCCATGTCGACGCGTATCGGGTCGGATCGGGCGCTGAACTCGATGATCTGGATCTCGAGGCCGACCTCGACGGCGCGGTCGTCGCGGTCGAATGGGGTCGAGGTCTGGCCGAAGCCCTGTCGCCGGAGGGCCTCGACATCGTCATCGGGCGCTCAGACGATGAGCACGACGAGGAGCGCACGGTGACGATCACCCCTCGTGGCGAGCGTTGGGCGGAGCAGCTCGCGCAGGTGATCGTCCCGTGATCCTCGCCCTGGACACCTCGACCTCACTCACGTCGATCGCTGCGGTCGACGACGACGGCACGGTGCTGGCCGAGCGTGCGCACGACGATGCGCGCCGACATGCGGAGGTCATCGGGGTCCTGCTGGCCGAGGTCATCGCCGACATCGATCGGTCACAGGTCCGAGCCGTGGCCTGTGGCGTCGGACCGGGGGCCTACACCGGACTGCGGGTCGGTATCGCGGCGGCCCATGCGATCGGGGCCGCATGGCGACGTCCTGTCCTCGGGCTGTGCTCGCTCGATGCGCTGGCGGCGGAGGTCAGGGCGGCCGATGGCTGCGGCACGCGGCTGGAGGTGGCGACGGACGCCCGCCGCTCGGAGGCCTACTGGGGCGCCTACGACGCCGACGGCGAGCGCATCGCCGGCCCGCGTGTGCGGCCGGTCTCTGAGCTCGACGCGACTGTCGTCCGTGGCCTGCCCTCGGCAGTCTGGGTGGCGCGGCGAGTGCAGTCCCTCCTCGCCCAGGGTGAGACCCCACGCGCCGGTGATGTCCCGCTGGACCTGCACGGGGAGGACACCGGTGCCACTGCGCAGGCACTGGGAGGCGCCGGACTGCTGCTGCCGCGTCCGCTCTACCTCCGCCGTCCCGACGCGATGGCCCCCGGAGGTGGTGCGGCGTGACCATCATCTGCGAACCCCTGAACTGGTGGGACCTCCCCGCGGCCCATGAGCTGGAACGACAGCTGTTTCCGAACGACGCCTGGACGGCAGAGCAGTTCTGGTCAGAGCTCGCCCAGCCGT
>JAUHZW010000238.1 GCA_030425745.1 Actinomycetes bacterium | reverse complement strand
GCTGAAGGCCCGGATGGAGTCCGAGCGCCTGCCGCGTGGTGCGGATCCGGCGATGCACACCAAGCTCGGACGCGGTGGGCTCAGTGATGTCGAATGGGTGGTGCAGCTCATCCAGCTTCGTCATGGGGCCGACATCCCGGAACTGCGCACGACGCGGACCTTGGCGGCGCTGGAGGCAGCCCGCGTGGCGGGTCTCATCACTGACGAGGACGCGGATCATCTCGCCACGTCATGGCGATTGGCCACCGCAATCAGGAATGCCGTCATGCTCGCACGCGGGCGCGCCAGCGACATGATTCCGACCGATGTGAAGGATCTGGCCGCGGTGGCGTTCATCCTCGGCTATCCCGCTGATGATTCGGGGCTCATGCTGGAGGACTACCGGCGGAGCACGCGACTGGCTCGCCGGGTCTTCGACCGGCTCTTCTACGGCATAGAAGAGGACTGACCCGCGGTTGCCGTGGTCGCGCTTGGCGCCACCGTCGGCGTCGGGACTGGTGTCGACAGGGGTTCATCGCGGACGAGGAACTGGAAGCTGTCACGCTTGTAGGGCTTGAGGAAGCGGTCGCAGCCCTCCTGGATCGCCGGGTCGAGCTTGCGGCAGACCGGATCGCCGTTCTTCTTGTGCCGGAAGTAGAAGCCAGCCGTCCACCAGTGATTCATGTCGAGGACCATGGCCCGTTCGACCCCGGCACCGACGAGGACATCGGCGAGGCTCTCCGCCGACAGGTAGGGCGAGCCGACGTACACGAGACTGCCATCCGCACGTTCCCCGACCGCGGCCCGCCAGGCGAGGCTCTCCTTGTCGGTGGTGGCGCCCCAGACGACGTTGTCGGCCCCGTTGCTGACCTGGGATCTCCCCTTGTCCACGATCAGGTCGAGGTTCTGGCGGACCACGGCCACATCGGAGGACATCTTCAGGTCGCGTCCCCACTTGCCGACCGTCATGGTTCCGTCCTTGTAGATGACCGCGGACGCCCGACCCTTCACCAGCGGACGGACCATCTCGCCGTCGTAGTAGTAGCCCCCACGGGTGTCGTCGAGTCGGAAGCCACCGTTGAAGTTCGCGACGACGTCGGGCCAGTACTCCTGCGGCAGCGCCCCGTCATAGGGATTGGGGCCGCCGGGCTCCTCGTAGCCCGGGACGAACATGGCCTTGGTCAGTTCGGTGTCGATCCACAGGACGGATGCGTAGTAGCTGGTGTGGACGTCGTCGGCGCGGACTCGCGTCACGTAGGTCGCGGGAATCCCATCCACCTTCGTGCCCACCGGCTGCCACTCACCCTCCTTGGGTTCGGGGTCGTCGACGGGCGAGATGATCGGTGGGGGTGGATCCAGGTGTGGGCGCGTCCCGGCAGGCAGAGTCGAGGTTGCTCCGGACGGGGAGGGGGAGGGCTGAGTCGTCGGCCGTCGATCTCGGTCCACGGGGGTCAGCAGCAGGGGACGGGACTCCGCGCTTGCCACCGGTGTCGGGGCGTCGGCTGTCGTGGCCTGAGGCGGCTCGGAGGGCGCAAGCTCATCGGCATCCAGCCCGGCGGAATCCTCGGCGGAGAGGTCTGCGGAGATCGTGGGAGAACCGCCGACATCGGGTGTGTCGATGTAGGTGTAGTAGACGTCCTCGAGCTGCGCCACCAGCGGGCCCATGTTGTTGTCACGCATCCAGGTCGCCACGATGACGGACGTCGGCTCGCCATCCGAGCGTGACCAGGTGCCGTAGAACGTCACGGCCGCCCAGGTGATGGCGATGACGACGACTCCGGCCACGGCGGCCGTCACGATGCGCCATGGTCGTCGGTTCTGCGATCGCTGCGTTTCCGTCATCGTCGTTGCCCCCGTCGAACCGGGATCCGGGGAATCAGCGCCCCGGTCGTCGACCTCCACAGTTCCCATTCCGGGCCGTGCACGTCCTTCAGCATGGTGTCCTCCCAGCGCGACTTTCCCCAGAAGAAGAGCACCAGCAGCACGACGACGAGCCACGTCCACACACTGCCGAAGGCCACTGCGTACCCGAGAGCGGCGAGGAGCACTGCCGAGTAGATGGGGTGCCGAACGGCACGGTAGGGGCCGTCGGTTCGGAGTGTCGCGCCAGCGAGGGGCACGGGCGTGGGGGTGAGGGCCGATCCCAGCCGCAGGCCGGCCATGCCGCCGAACACGGCACCGGCGGCGATGAGCAGGGCTCCGAGGACCACCCGGGCGATATCCGTGTCACTGCGGGGCACCACGACCAGCGCGACGAGGAGCACGGCCTGACAGCCCACGAGGAGCCAGCCGATGACATGCCGGGACATGGGCACCAGTATCCGATAGACCGTCGGTCCAGGGGCACCGCCGGGTCCTGAGGCGTGGCGTGTCGGCACGCAGAAGGGTCCCCAGCCGAAGCTGGGGACCCTTCGTTTCCCTGTGCGCGCGAGGCGAATCGACGCGTAGGGAGCTTCGCCGAGCGCGGGTTCGAGGTCTAGATGTCGTAGTACATCTCGAACTCGTGCGGATGCGGGCGCAGGCGGATCGGGTCGATCTCGTTGCTGCGCTTGTAGTCGATCCACGTCTCGATCAGGTCGATCGGGAACACATTGCCGGCCTGCAGGAACTCGTTGTCGGCCTCGAGGGCGTCCAGGACACCGGCGAGTGAGTCCGGGACCTGCGGGATGGCAGCCTGCTCGTCCGGCGGGAGCTCGTAGAGATCCTTGTCCACCGGGGCCATCGGCTCGATCTTGTTCTTGATGCCGTCCAGGCCGGCCATGAGCTGAGCCGAGAAGGCGAGGTACGGGTTGCTGGAGGGATCCGGCACGCGGAACTCGATGCGCTTGGCCTTCGGCGAGCTGCCCGTCACCGGGATGCGGATGCAGGCCGAACGGTTGCGCGCGGAGTACACGAGGTTGACGGGAGCCTCGAAGCCCGGGACCAGGCGGTGGTAGGAGTTGACCGTCGGGTTCGTGAAGGCCAGCACGGCAGGTGCGTGCTTGAGCAGACCACCGATGTACCAGCGGGCCATGTCCGAGAGGCCGCCATAGCCCTTCTCGTCGTAGAACAGCGGGGCGCCGTCCTTCCACAGGGACTGGTGGCAGTGCATGCCTGAGCCGTTGTCGCCGAAGAGCGGCTTCGGCATGAACGTGGCTGACTTGCCGTGCTTCCAGGCAACGTTCTTGATGATGTACTTGAAGAGCATCACCTCGTCGGCGGCGTGCTGCAGGGTGTTGAACTTGTAGTTGATCTCACCCTGGCCGGCCGTGCCGACCTCATGGTGCGAACGCTCGACCTGCAGGCCCACCTGAAGCAGGTTGGCGACCATGTCGTCGCGGATGTCCGCGAAGTGGTCGACCGGCGGAACGGGGAAGTAGCCGCCCTTGTACCGGGTCTTGTAGCCG
>JAUHZW010000237.1 GCA_030425745.1 Actinomycetes bacterium | reverse complement strand
CACTCGCGACGAAGCCCACGACCTTGACGACCCGCACGACGGACTCCAGCAGGGCGACGGACTTGACCGCGGCGATGGCGTTCAGCGCGCACACCGCCGCGAGCTCGGCGGCCCGCTCCGGGGTCACCTCGGCGCCGACCTTGCCGGTCTCCAGCAGAGCGCCGTCGACCATGGGCAGCTGCCCGGAGGTGTAGACGTACCGGCCGCTGACCACCGCGGGGACGTACGACGCGACGGGCGGCACGACCTCGTGGACCGTCAGGCCCATCGCGGCGAGGCGCTCCTCGACGGTCGGCATCACGCCTGCCCGGTGGGTCGCTTGAGGTACGCGACCATGTTCTCGGGGTTGGGCCCGGGCACGACCTGGACGAGCTCCCAGCCGTCCTGGCCCCAGGTGTCGAGGATCTGCTTCGTCGCGTGCACCAGCAGCGGCACGGTTGCGTATTCCCACGTGGTCATGCACCGACAGTAGTCCCACCGGCGTCCGGCCGCTGCGGCGAATAGGCTGATCAGATGACCGAGCGACGCTGGCCCGATGTGGCCCTGCACGTCGTCTCGGGCAAGGGCGGCACCGGCAAGACGACCGTCGCGGCGGCTCTGGCCCTCGCACTGGCCCGGGACGGCCGCCGGACGCTCCTCATCGAGGTCGAGGGCCGACAGGGCATCGCGCAGCTGTTCGACACCGCGCCGCTGCCCTACGAGGAGCGCAAGGTCGCGGTCGCTCCCGGTGGCGGGGAGGTGTGGGCCCTGGCGGTCGACCCCCAGGAGGCGCTCCTGGACTACCTCGAGACCTTCTACAACCTCAAGCGCGCCGGCTCCGCACTGCGGAAGATGGGCGCGGTCGACTTCGCGACGACCATCGCCCCCGGCCTGCGCGATGTGCTGCTGACGGGCAAGGCGGTCGAGGTGGTGCGCCGGAAGCTGAAGGACGAGCCGGGCGCCTACGACGCCGTCGTCATGGACGCCCCGCCCACAGGCCGCATCGCGCGCTTCCTGAACGTGAACTCCGAGGTCTCCGGGCTGGCCAAGGTGGGCCCGGTGCGCAACCACGCGGACCTTGTCATGAGTGTGCTGGCCTCCCCCGCCACCGCCGTGCATCTGGTGACCCTGCTCGAGGAGATGCCGGTGCAGGAGACGATCGATGGCATCGCCGAACTGCGGGGCGACGACCTCCCCGTCGGCGGGATCGTCGTGAACATGACCCGCCCGCCGCTGCTGGACGAGCAGCAGCTCGCGGCGGCCGTGGCCGGCACCCTGCCCGTCGATCAGATCGCGGCCTCTCTCGAGGCCTGTGGTCTGGGGGCCCACACCGACGCGATCGTCCCGGCCCTGCTGAGCGAGGCGGAGGACCACGCGCACCGCGTGGCGCTGGAGGAGCGTGAACTGGCCCGCATCACCGCGCTCGACCTGCCGACACTGGTGCTGCCACTGCTCTCGGGCGGGATCGACCTCGGCGGCCTGTACGAGCTCGCCGAGATCCTCACCGACCAGGGCGCAGGCCCGGAGCGTGCGTCATGAGCGGCCACGTCTTCGCCCGGGCCCCGCGGCTGAACATCGACCGGATCCTGACCGACCCCAAGGTCCACATCATCGTGTGCACCGGGGCCGGCGGCGTGGGCAAGACGACCACCGCAGCCGCGTTGGGCCTGCGCGCGGCCGAGGAGGGGCGCAATGTCTGCGTGCTCACCATCGACCCGGCGAAGCGCCTGGCGCAGGCCATGGGGCTGACGTCACTGGACAACACCCCGCGCCAGGTGCCGGGAGTCTGCGCTCCTGATGGATCGGGCTCGCTGTTCGCGATGATGCTGGACATGAAGCGCACGTTCGACGAGGTCGTCGAGGCGCATGCCGACCCGGAGCGGGCGGAGCAGATCCTGGGCAATCCGTTCTACCAGGCGCTCTCATCGTCCTTCGCCGGCACACAGGAATACATGGCGATGGAGAAGCTCGGGCAGCTCCACGTGCGTGCCGAGGAGGAGGGCACCTGGGATCTGATCATCGTCGACACCCCGCCCTCGCGCAGCGCCCTGGACTTCCTCGATGCGCCTGCACGTCTGGGCTCATTCCTCGACGGTCGGTTCATCCGGATCCTCACCGCACCGGCTCGCGGAGCGGGGCGCGGCATCGGCCGGCTCGCGGCGATGGGCTTCGGCATCTTCACCGGGGTGCTCAGCAAGATCCTGGGTGCTCAGGTGCTCAGCGATCTCGGGGCGTTCGTCGCCGCGATCGACACGACGTTCGGCGGGTTCCGCGAGCGGGCGGATGCGACGTACGAGCTGCTGAAGGATTCCGGCACGTCGTTCGTGGTGGTGGCGGCCCCGGAGCGGGATGCACTGCGCGAGGCGGCCTACTTCGTCGAGCGGCTGCGCACCGATGACATGCCGCTGGCCGGCCTGGTGCTCAATCGCGTGCAGCAGGTCGATGATCCGCAGCTCACCGCGGAGCAGGCGGCATCCGGGGCTCAGTTGCTGGCGGAGGAGCCGAATCCGGCGGCGGGAGCCGAACTCACGTCAGCGCTGCTGTCCCTGCACGCGCAACGGATGCAGGTGGCCGACCGTCAGCTGCACCTCGCGGACCGGTTTGCGGCCGCTCACCCGGGGGTGCCGGTGGCGACCGTCACGGCGCTCGCCGGGGACGTGCACGACCTCGACGGTCTGCGTGAGGTCGGCGACCTCGTGGCCGGGGCCTGAGAGCGCCCTCGCTAGATGGCGCGGGCCCTCGGCGCCGTAGCTCCGGGGCTCGCGTTGCTCACTCCTCGCTAGCTGGCGCGTTCTGACGTGCCCGTCAGGATCCGCTGCCGCTCATACTCATCCTGAGCCGTCTGCAGCAGTGCTCGCCACGAGGTGACGTTGGGGCGACGACGCAGCAGTGCGCGGCGCTCCCGCTCGGTCATCCCGCCCCAGACGCCGAACTCGACGCGATTGTCGAGGGCATCGGCGAGGCACTCGGTGCGCACGTGGCAGCCGACGCAGATCGCCTTGGCGCGGTTCTGGGCCGCTCCCTGCACGAACAGTGAATCCGGATCGGTGGTGCGACAGGCGGCGTGAGCGGCCCAATCGGCGTCAAACGTCATGCTGGTGATACCCCTCCGTTGATCACGTGCCGCCGGACGTTACGCCGCTGAAACCCGGCCAGAAAGGTTCTTACGGACTAGTCATTCTTAGTATATTTGAACTATATGTCGTAGGTATGTCGCATACGGGACATTCCTGCGAGCGTCCTGTGCCGGGAATCGGAACCCAGACGCCTACCCTGATCGTCTGATGAGCATGCAGCAGCCACCGGGGCGACGTCCGGGCCCGTTGGGCATCCTCGCGCGCCTGGGCGGCATCCTGGCCCTCGCTGTGGTGGCCGGTGTGCTGTTCGC
>JAUHZW010000236.1 GCA_030425745.1 Actinomycetes bacterium | reverse complement strand
TCCACGTGGCAACGACCGATTCGGAACCGCCCGTCGCTCGACTCCGGGCGTTCGGCCGCCTCGTTCAGGCAGCGGCGAAGCCGACCCCGACACGGACCCCCGTCCCCGCCGCCGCCTGACCCACCCCGAAACGACGAAGGCGTGAACAGTTTGCGCACCGGGTGCGCAAACTGTTCACGCCTTGCGAGGGGATGGGTCAGCTGTTGATGGTGTCGCGCTGGGCGATGAGGGATTCGAGGGGCGACAGGTCGAAGGGGCTGCCGACCATCACGATGACGTGGGAGGCGCCGGCGTCGACGTTGATCGTCGTTCCGGTGATGCCGCCACCCAGATCGGAGGCGAGCAGCACGCACGCGGCCGCAACCTCCTCGACCGTGTTCGGGCGCTGCAGGGCGGTCACCGAGTACATGACGGCTGCGAGGGCATCCAGGTCCGGCAGTCCCATGGCCTCGACCGTGGCCGGACCCGTCTCGTAGAACATGTCTGTCGGCACGAAGCCGGGGCAGATCGCGTTGGCGGTGATGCCGGACTGGCCGACCTCCTTGGCGACCGCCTTCATCAGGCCGATGATGGCGTGCTTGTTGGTGATGTAGCCGGGCACGGCCATCGTGGAGATCTTGCCGTACATCGAGCTCATGCCGATGATGCGCCCGAACTCCTGCGGCACCATGTACTTCAGCGCACGACGCGTCATCCAGAAGGTCTGGTTGATGTTGAAGTCGAGCTCGTACTGCCACTCCTCATCGCTCATCATCGCGACAGGAGCAGTGTTGGCGACACCACCGGCGTTCGGAACGACGATGTCGACGCGGCCGAACTTCTCGACCGTGGCGTCGACCAGGCCCTCCACGTCAGCCTGCTTCGAGGCGTCAGCGGCGACGAAGTGGAGGCGATCCCCGCCACCCATCTCCTCGAGGGCCTTCTGGCCCTTCTCGGGGTTGCGCCCGCTGAGCACAACGCTCGCGCCCTCCGCGTGGAAGGCCTCGGCGATGCCGCGACCGATGCTGCGGGTGCTGGCGGTGATGACCGCGACCCTGCCGTCCAACTGGCCCATCTGGTGCTCCTTCGTTCCGTGGGGGCCCGGTCGAGGTCGCCGGGCGTCAGTGCCCTGAGGTTAATAGGACATCCACAGAACCGCCCGGGAAACCGGGAAAGACCGCACTACTGTCCGGTGAACCTCGCGGCCCGCTTCTCCTGGAAGGCCGCCATGCCCTCGGCGAAGTCCTCGGACTCCAGCAGCGGCCCCTGACCCGCACGCTCGGCGGCGAGGATCTGCGGGAGGGCGTCGATGGTGGCGGCATTCAGGATGGCCTTGGTGGCCGCGAGCGCCCGCGGAGCGCCGGCCGCCAACTGACCCACCAGCCCCTCGATCCGCGCGTCGAATCCGTCATCGGCGACGACCTCGGCGATCAGCCCCCAGTCCGCGGCCTGCGTGGCAGTCACCTTCTCGGCCAGCAGTGCCATGCGCGCAGCCCGGGCCCTGCCCACCGCGGCCGGGACCAGCAGGGAGGCGCCGCCGTCGGGCATGAGGCCGATCTTGGTGAAGGCCAGCATGAAAGAGGCCGACTCCTTGGCGACGGTGATGTCCGCAGCCAGCGCGAAGGAGCACCCGACGCCGGCCGCGACGCCGTTTACGGCGGCGATGACCGGGAGCGGGGAGGAAGCGACCGCCATGGTGAAGCGGTTCGCCGCATCGAGCGTGTCCAGACCCGGGGCAGCGCCATCGGGACCGACGTCGGCGCCGGAGCTGAACGCCCGCCCCGAGCCGGTCAGCAGGACGACCCGTGTGCCGTCCTCGGCCGCAGCCAGCACCTCGGCCGTGGCACCGTCGATCAGCTCGGCGGTCAATGCGTTCAGGCGGTCGGGTCGGTCGAAGGTGAGGCGCAGGACGCCGTCCTGCCGTGCTACGAGAAGTCCGTCGACCGCCATCTGGATCCCTTTCCACGAAGCCTGCAGAACGCCCTCACCCTAACGCTAGATTCTTGACATGAGTTCCAGTTTCGATGCCGACGTCGTCGTCCTCGGCAGCGGTGCCGCCGGCCTGACCGCCGCGCTGGCCGCCGCCCAGACCGGAGCGTCGGTGACGCTGTTCGAGAAGGGGGACGTGCTCGGCGGATCCAGCGCGATCTCCGGCGGGGTCCCGTGGATCCCGCTCAACCATCATCAGGACGAGCAGGGCATCACCGACTCCCGTGAGGAGGCGTTGACGTATCTCGCGTCCTTGTCCCTCGGACGCATGGACCCGCAGATGGCCGAGACCTTCGTCGACAACGGCCGCGCGACCATCCAGTGGCTCGAGGACACCACCGAGGCACGGTTCACGATCCTCCCCAGCTACCCCGACTACCACCCCGAGAACCCGGGCGGAAAGCCCGACGGCGGGCGGTCTCTGGACCCCGGGCTCTTCCGTTACTCCTCCCTCGGCGACTGGCAGGACACGGTGGCCCGCAGCCGCCGCAGCGCGCATCTGAAGATCACCGACACCACCCTCGGCGGGGGCACCGGCTACCTGCCCGAGGAGGAGATGCAGCGCCGCATCGACGAGGACCTCCGCGGCTGCGGCAACGCGCTCGTCGGCCCGCTCATCAAGGCGCTCCTCGATCTCGGGGTCGAGCCCGTCCTCCAGGCTCGTGCCACGGATCTGCTGATCGAGGACGGGCGCGTCACCGGCGTGCGGGTGACGGTCAGCGGCGTGGAGCATGACGTCCACGCGACCCACGGCGTCGTCCTCGCGACCGGGGGGTTCGAGTGGGATCCCGACCTCGTCGCCGCCTTCCTTCGCGGCCCGATGACCGCGCCGACGTCCATCCCGACCAACACCGGGGACGGGCTCCGCATGGCGATGACGGTGGGGGCCCAGCTCGGCAACATGGGTCAGGCCTGGTGGGTGCCTGCGGTGAAGATTCCCGGAGACGAGGCGTTCGGGGCTGTCCGATCGAACCTCGTCAACCGGGAGCGCACCCTGCCGGGCTCGATCATGGTCAACCGGGCCGGTCGGCGGTTCACTGACGAGGCCACCAACTACAACGCCCTCGGCGGGGCGTTCCACCAACTGGATCCGGTGACGTTCACGTACGCGAATCTCCCCGCCTGGCTCATCTTCGACGCCACGCATGCGGAGAGGTATGGGACGTTCGGCGCACCTGCCGGCACACCGATCCCGGACTGGGTCGCGGCCGCACCGACGGTGCGCGGCCTCGCCGAGAGCGTCGGCATCGATCCGGCCGGTCTGGAGACCACCCTCGAGCGCTGGAACGCCGCGCCCAGCGCCATGCCCAAGCTCGTGGGCACGCCGGAGGCGCTCCGAGATGCGCTGACCGCCTACGCCGAAGCCGGCGTCGATGAATTCATTGTTCCCGACTTCACCCTAG
>JAUHZW010000235.1 GCA_030425745.1 Actinomycetes bacterium | reverse complement strand
GGCGAGCCCGGCTCGCTTGGCGTCCCGGATCTCGTCGCTGTGGGAGCACAGCCACTTGGCGAGGTTCAGCGAGAGGAGTCCGTCACCCTTGCCGTGCTTGAGACGCCCCGTGGAGCCGTCGTAGTAAAGCTGCATGGTGAAGCGGGTCGCGTTGTAGCCGTCCCGCGCGAGGCTCGCCGGTGTGTAGAAGAAGGCGCCCGGCTGGTACATGTACTGACCGAGAGTGACGCCCAGGCGGTTCGGTGACGTCAGCTTCGTGACGTAGCGCTTGAGGCCCTTGGTCGAGACGCACGTCGACGTGGGCGCGCGCATGGATGACGCGTCATCGGAGCCGCCCGGCCCGTTTGCTCCCGGGCCGCTCGAGCCGCCACCGGCGAGTTCGCGGTGGCACTCGCCGATGACCTTCTCCTCGGCTGCGGTGGGCCGCTGAGTCTGGAACTTCTTCACTGCTGCCTCGCCGAGCTTCTCCGCCACGCACGGCTCAACGGCAGGATCCAGCCCGTTGGCGGCCGCCGGAGCGGCCGTGGGACCGGCCAGCGCCACAGCAGCGGCAAGGGCGGTGGTCAGTGCGCGAACCAGCATGGGCCCTCCTCGATCACGGACTGTTGGCCAAGCACACTGCCAGCAGTGCATGAGCAAGAGCCGCTCTGGCGCTGAACCGAGACCGATGTGTGATCGGCTCACGATGGGAATGGGACGCGGTGACGACGAAGGCCACCCGAAGGTGGCCTGTCGATTAAGTACGCCGCGTAGGACTTGAACCTACAACCCGCTGATTAAGAGTCAGCTGCTCTGCCAATTGAGCTAGCGGCGCGAGGGGGCCAAATCTAGCACCCCGGGGCTGGGGTCCGTCACGGGAGGGCGGCCTTCATCGCCGCGAAGATCTCCCGGGCGAGGACCGCCTGCCCCGCGGGGTTCGGATGGAAGGAGGCCTCGGAGAATCCGCGAAGAGCGGTGATGCCGTAGACCCAGCTCGCCGGGCCTGCGCAGACGCCATGGCCCTCGCGGCTGTCGCCGGAGGCGGACCACGTCCCGGTGACGGGCTTCCAGCCCAAGGACGCAGTGGCCGCCACCTGCTGGTTCAGCGAGCCCGCGCCCATGGGGAGTTCCACCGTGGCGCCGCTGGTGGTGAGGTAGGGGTAGGGGTTCGACGGGGTCGGGAGCAGAACGGTGTCGCGAGCCCACGCGAAGTCCGACTGGGTGATCGTCAGGTAGCGGCAGGACGCACCGTTCGCGGCCCGGGTGATGTCCGGGTACAGGGTCGGCAGCACGGCCGCTCCCTTGGCGAGCGTCAGTCCGGGAACCGTGCGGCCATCGGCGAGTGTGCAGGCACCTTCGCCCAGACACGCGGCGATGCGGGCGTAGTCCCCGGCCAGTTCAGCTGTCTGTGCCTGCACGCCCTGCTGGACGGTCGCCGAGGAGCGCAGCGGCCCCGAGGGCGGAGTCGCGAGCGGGCAGTCGCTGGTGAGGGCGCAGGCCTGAAGGATGGAGATGAACCCGATGTCGTTGCCACCGACGGACAGCAGGATGGCATCTGCGGGGCGCCCATCGAGGATGGCGGCCGCCTGCTCGATCTGCGGGGCGGTCGTGCGCGACTGCGCCCCCAGGATCCCGCGGTTGACCGTGGCTCCCGAGCACGACACATCGACGAACGTCACCGACGTCTTGGCGGAGGACTCCTCCAGGGCGAGCGCGGCCTGAGCGGGACCCGAGAGGGCGCTGCGGTTGCAGCCCTCCTTGTCCCAGTAGGGGCTGAACGGGAAGCCCTCGCGAAGCCAGGCCTCGACATTGCGGGGATTGCCCTCACCCGAGGCGTAGGAGTCGCCCATCGACACGACGAGGATGTTGCGGACCTTCGCGGTGACCTTGTCGCGCACGGTGCGGCCGTTGTCCCGGACCTCGAGGGTCATCGAGTAGCGGGCCTCGGGGAGAGTGAGGGTGGTGGCGCACTTCTTCTTCGTCAGCGGCCGCCACTTGGTGGTCTTGACTGTTCGGCTGCCCTGCTTGATCCTCCACCGGTACTCCTCGCCGGTTGAGGCGCATGCGTTGAGCCGCACCGGGTATCCCTTGGGGGAGAGGTACCACGAGAGGGCCCCGTCGATCAGTCGCTCATTGGGCTGGGCGATGCGATTGCCGGCGCCCTTGTAGGTGCGCGATGGCTGCCGAGACAGCGCACCCGAGGTCGGCACACCGCCGTCACCGTCGATCACGCCGTCGCCGTTGGTGTCCTTGGACTGGGGCACCATCGACCAGTCGCCCTTGGCGGTCGGGGTCGGCGCGGCGTCGGCGGCACCCGCCGTGGCGAGCAGGAGCCCACTGCACACGGCGAGGGCTCCGGCGATGCGCCGACTCCGAATCGTCACGGAAGCAGCCGCACGGGGGTCTCGTCGAATTCGACGGCTCCCGAGACCGGTGCGCACTTGTTGTTCGTGCGACACACCTCGGAGAAGCCGTCAGGCGGAGCGATCGCGGCGGGCCCGCTCAAGGACCACACGATGAGCGACGGCACCCCGTTCTTCTCGACCGAGCATGTGGCCACGGCGCCGTCGTCGGTGCACTCTCCGAGCATGCCGTCGACGAGCCACTGGTCGACGATTCGCAGGCCCTTGACGGCCCCGGACGTGTTGGTCAACTGCATGCCCAGCAGGGCGTAAGGCTCGGGCGTCCAGATGTACCAGTAGGTGCGGTCGATACCGAGGGACAGTGAGTCGACGGTCGTCTCCACCACCCAGTCGCGTGCGCGCGAGCCCACGATGCGCTGGCGAGGGTTGTCCGATCCCGGGCCGGCCAGACCGTAGTTCAACTCGGTGTCCCAGACCGGACGCTCCGGTGCGCCAGCAGCCTTCAGCGCTCCGAGCACCTGCGTGATGAACTCTGCCCGTACGTCGGTGGTGCCGCGGCTCGCGGGGTAGAGGTGAGCGGCGAAGACGTCCACGGGCCAGTCGAGATCGCGAAGGCCCTCGAGGTAGCGCGTGAAGAAGCGATTGAAGGCGCCGGGCAGGCGCACGGTGGTGCTCGCCGCGACGACGGTGGCCTGCGGATCGACCTCCTTGATGATGTCGTAAGCCCGCTTGGTCAACTGCGCCATCTGCTTGGGGGTGCCGTCCCAGAACATGGTGAGGCTGGCCTCGTTCCAGATCTGGTACGCGTTGATCCGCCCGGCGTAGCGCTTGGCGGTGGCGCGGACGAAGTCGTCCCAGGCATCGAGATCCTTCGGGGACGAGGCTGCTCCCGGGGCCGGGTAGTCCCCGACCACGACCCGCTTGGCGTTCCATGCCGGCGTCGACCCGAGCACGAGCAGGATGTCATCGACGCCGTGCTCCTCGGCGTTGTCGACGGCGTTGTCGAGCAGATCCCACTGGTATTGGCCCGG
>JAUHZW010000234.1 GCA_030425745.1 Actinomycetes bacterium | reverse complement strand
CGCGTCAACGTCGATGAGGGTCGCTCCTCGCGCGGGCCGACGGACCATGCGGGCGAACCGCATGCCGGGCAGGCGCATGTCCTGCACGAAGCGCGGGTGACCGAGGACCTTGTCCGCCAGATCCACGCGAGGAGTGTCTGCTCCGATGGCACCGGTGGGCGGCTGGCGGACGTCGGGCATCCTGATGGGGACGCCGAGGTCGACGTCATCGGCCAGATCGGCATACGTGACGGAGTCCGTGGTGGAGGAGAACCGTCCGTCGGCCACGGTCACATCGGCGCCGAGGCGTCTGGTGGCGGCCTCGGTGAACAGCTCCCGAGCGTGGCTGGCGGCAGCGTGGAGTGCTCCGCCGGAGTGCTGGATCGACAGGCTGCTGTTGGTGAACCGCTCATCCGGGCCGTCGGTGCTCGGTGGGGCGAGTCGCACCTGTGCTGGCTCGACGGACAAGGCGTCCGCGACGATCTGCAACAGCGCGGTGGCGATTCCCTGGCCGAGTTCGGCCTTGCCCGTGCGCGCCAGGACGATCCCGGGCTGCGAGAGGTCCAGCCAGTCCGAGATCAGGGGAGCGGCCTCCAGGGAGGGGTTGGCGGGGGTCATGTCAGGCCTCGTCGCTCATGCCGGTGGATGCCTCGACGATGGCCGCAATGATGCGGGTGTGGGCACCGCAGCGGCACAGATGCCCGTCGAGCCCGGCCTTCACGTCCTCCGCGGTGAGGGGTCGCCGCGCCGAGCGGGCGCTGTCGACGAGCGCAGCCCCGCGCATGACGATGCCGGAGAGGCAGTAGCCGCACTGACCGGCCTGGTGGTCGATGAGTGCCTGCTGCACTGGATGAGGGCCGGCCTCGGTGAGCCCCTCGACCGTCGCGACATCCGTGCCAGCAGCCGACCAGACGGGCGTGTCACACGCGTGGACGGGCGTGTCATCGACCCAGACCGTGCACGCCCCGCACGAACCCGCCCCGCATCCGTACCGCGTGCCGGTGAGGCCGAGGCGGTCGCGCAGCACCCACAGCAGGGGAGTGTCGCCCGGGCACGCGACCTCGTGAACCTCGCCGTTCACGGTGAGGGTGTGCGTCTCGGTCATGGGGACATTCTCTCCGGCCCCCGTCGTGGAGACCGCGAAACGTCACGGTCCGTGGCGGGCCCTCCTACACTCACATCGCATGCCGGTCATCGACATCCACGCGCACGCGATGCCGATGCCCGTGCTCGAGTGGCTCGAGGACGAGGGCCTGGCCGACCTCTCGGCCGTGGATCGCACGGCCGAGGCGGGCGTCATCCGACTGGATTCCCGGATCAGCGGAGTGGCCCCCGGCGCTCCGCTGCCGCTGGCTCGGTCGCAATGGGATGTCTCGGCCCGTCTGGCTGAGATGGACGCGCAGGGAGTGACGCATCACGCGGTGTCGCTCCCGCCGTTCCTGTTCGCCTCGACGTGCGACGACGCGGATCTCGTCACCGAAGTCGTTCAGCGTGGCAACGACGCCCTCGCCGAGTTCGTTGCGCAGGTGCCGGACCGACTCATCGGCCTGGGCACGGCACCCGTGGGCCTGCATGGAGTGGGAGAGGAGGCTGCTCGGGTCCTCGATCTCGGCATGGCCGGTGTGGCGATCGGCAGTCGTGGTGCCGGCCGCGAGCTCGATGACCCCGTCAACGAGGCCCTGTGGTCGCTGCTGGCCGAGTGTCAGGCTATGGCCTTCCTGCATCCCAGCGGGGTGCCCGACCTGCACCGGCTGATGGATTACTACCTCCCACAGCTCCTTGGCTACCCGATGGAGACGGCGATCACTGTGACGCGGCTGGTCATGTCTGGCGTCCGGGAACGGCATCACTTCCCCCTCGTCCTTGCGCATGGCGGCGGGTGCCTGCCCTGGGTGCGCGGGCGACTCGACCTCGGCTGGGGCCGCAAGGAGGTCGCGCGCACGACCGCGGTGCCACCGAGCTCCTACATCCGCGATCTCTACTACGACACCGCGGTGTTCTCCGACGAGGTGCTCGCCGATCTCGTCGGAGACCTCGGCGCGGATCGACTCGTCATCGGCACGGACTTTCCGTTCGAACTCGCGGATCGCGAGCCCCTGCGGACGGTGGGAGCACTGGCGTTGGACGCGGTGGAGGAGCAGGACGTGCGGTGGACCACCGCTGCTCGGCTGCTCGGTCTGGACGACACTCGGGCGGAGAGGTGACCGCCCGCCGAGCGCCGCGATGGAGCGAGGTGCGCGACCTCATCGGGCGCCCTGACCCTGAGCGCTCACGTCTCCAGCGGCGTCTGGACCGCTGCGCCAGTGTGATCGACGTCCGCGCCCTGGCGCGCCGCCGCGTCCCTCGATCGGTGTTCGATTACACCGACGGAGCGGCGATGAGCGAGGCCTCCCTGCGACGGGCCCGTGCGGCCTTCCGTCGCGTGGAGTTCACCCCACGGGTCATGCGGGACGTCAGTGATGTCGACCTGACGACGACGATCCTCGGGTCGACGAGTGCGCTGCCGTTCGCTCTCGCTCCGACGGGCTTCACTCGGATGATGCATCACGTCGGTGAGCCCGCGGTGGCAGCTGCGGCCGGTCGCGCCGGCATCCCCTACGGCCTCTCGACCCTGGGCACGACGAGTATCGAGGACCTCGCTGCTGCAGCACCGGACACGCGCCGGTGGTTCCAGCTGTATGTGTCGCGGGATCGTCGTCAGGCGGAGGACCTGATGCGACGGGCGGCTGACAACGGCTACGACACCCTCATTCTCACCGTCGACACGGCGGTCGGGGGCATCCGCTACCGCGAGGTGCGCAACGGCCTGACCATCCCACCGGCACTGACCGTGCGTGCCCTGGCCGGCATGGCGATGCATCCGCGCTGGTGGTTCGACGCCCTCACCACCGAACCGCTGCGCTTCGCGACCCTCGAGTCGACCGACGGCACCGTCGGAGACCTGCTGACGCGCGTGCTCGATCCGGGGATCACCGGCGACGACGTCGCGTGGATCCGTGAGCACTGGAAGGGACGGATCGTCCTGAAGGGGATCCAGAGTGTGGACGACGCGGTACTCGCCGCCGACCTCGGGGTCGATGCGATCGTGCTGTCCAACCACGGCGGCCGGCAGGTCGACCTGGGCACCGGGCCGCTGGAACTCCTGCCGTCGGTCGTCGCTGCAGTGCGCGGCCGGATGCAGGTGGGGATCGACGGCGGGATCCTCTCCGGAACAGACATCGTCGCGGCGCTCGCCTTCGGTGCGGACTTCACACTCGTCGGCCGTGCCTACCTGTACGGGCTCATGGCCGGGGGAGAGGACGGCGTGCAGCGCGTGGTCGAGATCCTGGCCAAGGAGATCCGCACCACCATGCAGCTGATCGGGGTGCGGTCGGTCGAGGAGGCGCGCGCAGCTGAGGTG